>NZ_CAKJTR010000292.1:0-2659 GCF_917627355.1 Protofrankia sp. Cj3
AAACCGATACAACTCATCCGGTATCGCTTCGGCCTTCCGCCTTGCCAGGGGGCGCCTGGACGCGGCTCACTGATCGAAAGCCCGATCTCAAACACGCTCTTAGCGGCCGCCGAAGGAACTATAGTTGAGCATCCATCGGGCATGCCCTGGCTTGCTTGGGGTTTTCGGGTAGGTGAGCAGAGTACTGATTGAACTCCTGTTGGCCACCGGCGACTCAGCACCGCCACCGGGCAACTACCGGATCGGAGGAGGCATCGTTGCGGGCCGTGGGGTCATGGTTCGGGTTCGGGTTCGTGGCCGAGCGCGTGTAATGCATGGGAGTGCCCGGCAATAGGAGTGTGGATCAAAAAACAGGGCCGGGGCGCGTGCATCGCGAGGTGGCACGGGGAGTCACCGGAGGTGGTGGGTGTTGACCGACAAGCCGGGATACCCATGCGTCGTGCGGTGATGGATAGGGGAGCGATGATACGAGGCACCGCGCGGGCGGTACGAGCCGGACAGTCCTGTTGCCGGGCGCTCTTAGCGGCAATAACCGTATGCCATGAGGGCGCGGATAGGCAGTGAGCGGGATGGGCGCGTCCGAACGAATCGATCTTGTTATGCTCCGTGTCTGGTGAGGGTCGGGGCGAGGTCGAGTGGCTGTCACGGGTCGTGACGGTCGTTTCACCGCGGCGAAGGCGTGGTCGATTGTTCGAGAGATATGCACGGCGCTTGGCCTGGATGGCCAGGATGCCGAGGTAATAAAAATTACCGCTAACGCGGTGTTCCGGTTGCCGCGCTCCGGAGTGATTATCCGGATTTCCGGATCCCCGGCGATGGCGTACCGTGCGTACAAAGTCGTTCAGGTAGCTCGTTGGCTGGCCCGGCATGACGTGCCGGCGGTGCGCCTTGCACCTGGTCTGCCGGCACCGCTGCACCTCGACGGCACCGTGGCCACCCTGTGGATCGATGCTCTGGCCGGGCCGCGACCAGCCGAACCGCGTGCTCAGAGCCTCCTGGAACGGCAGCCTCCGGCAGGCGCCCGAGGGCTGGTGGCACGTGCGCGCAGGTCCGCCTCGGACGAGCCTGTGCGCAACAGCGGACCACCAACCGCCTCCGACCTCGCGGTGGTCCTCCGACTGATCCACGCGTTGCCGCTGCCCATCGTCGCATTGCCGAACTGGGATCCGCTCGACGACGTCCGCCGGCGCCTCGCCGACGCGGAGGGGCTCGCTGACATTGACCGTATCTTCCTGCAGCGCATGGCCGACCGGCTCGAAGCGGCTCTTGAAGATGTCACGTACGAGCTGCCGGCGGGGATCGTCCACGGTGACGCTCATCTCGGGAACCTGATCAGAAGCCCCGATGGCCGGGTGCTCGCCTGTGATTTCGATGCCACCTGTTACGGGCCGACCGAGTGGGACCTGGTTCCCTTGGCTGTCGGGCGGTTGCGTTTCGGTTACCCACCAGAACGATACGCGCTGCTCGCGTCCGAATACGGTTTCGACGTGACGCACTGGTCTGGATTCGAGGTGCTGCGGGCCGTACGGGAACTGAAGCTGGTGACGAGTGTTGTGCCGATCCTCACCAGCAATCCGCGGGTGGCGGCGCAGTTCGCCGTCCGGCTGGCAAGCCTGCGTTATGCGGACGAAAGCGTCCGCTGGTTACCGTATTCCTGACTTTTATCAGCTTTCTGATAGTTCATCGGAGCCGGACTCGCCATCGTCCCCAGTGACTGGACAGGGCCCGTGGTTTTGTCTGAGGGTGAATTTGCTGGGATCCGCGTGGTTGCTCTGGCGGCTCCTGTTGCCAGTCTAGCGGATTGCTGTTGGCGGCGGTGTCCGAACAGTGTGGCGATTGTGCCTGGCCGCCGGGTCGTTGCGCTGGCTGGCCTTGTAGCGGTGGTTCGCTGCCGTCGACCGCGCCATCCACAGGACGTTTTCGGCAGATGCGTTGGGTGAATAACGCGGTCATGCTGGCTGCCCATGCCACCGCGAGTAGGTAGCCGGCGATGACGTCCGACAGATAGTGCACGGCGAGGATGAGACGTGCGCACCCGACCGCCACGACGGCCAGCGCGGTCACGGCGGTCACGGCGACCGGAGGCCGTTGCCCGCGGACAGCAGCCAGTACCGCGAGCCCCACCATCGCCGCGACCGTCACCCCGATGACGTGCCCGGACGGAAAGCTCATCCCGTGGGCCGGGGCGAACGCCTCGGCGACGGGCGGGCGCGCTCGGGCGATGATGATTTTGGTTGCGGTGCTGAGGAGGCCACCGATCCCGATGGTGATCCCGATGAACAGCGCCGACCAGCGGACGCCGGCCGGATCGAGCCGGCCGAGACCGCGCGGGCGGCCGCCCCACGGCGGGCTGGCCCGCAACCACAACACCGCCACCACGACCAGGGCAGCCAGCCGGAGGATGAACGGAGCGAACAGCATGCTCAGGACTTCGGCGGCGTCGACCGGCCAGCTCCGGGTGGCGACAATCCTGCTGAGATCCTCGATCGTGTCGGCGTCTGCGTTGGCGAGCGGCATCCAGTGGATCTTCACCATGGCCGTGAGGACGACGAACAGCACCGCGCACGTTCCCGCGGCCCACCGTGCTCCCATGACGTCCCAGTCTCTTCCCGCTCGCCGGCCGGGAAAAGCCCTGCCCGCGGCTCGCCGGCCTGCTGCC
>NZ_CAKJTR010000292.1:2929-4173 GCF_917627355.1 Protofrankia sp. Cj3
TCCCCTATTGCCGGAGCCTCTCTTATCCGCAGCTCCTCCGCAATTCATCCGCATTGACTGTTCCGTGCGCTCCGACCGTGACCGGCCGGAGCCGCCGGCGGCCTGGCCGCTGGTTATCACCGGATATATCGGTGGCTTCCCGCTGACGGTGGCAACTTCTGCGGACCGGATGACACATGACTGTTCTCTCGTTATTGTTTCTTTTTTGTCGCATAGCCCTTTTTCGCGGCAAGAAGAGTTTCCTGAATTACACAAGCGAAGTTAGCTGGTGGGGTTGACTGGGTGAGCGCCTGGTGGAGTAGGGTCACTTCTTGTTCGGTCAGTCCCGACGAGAGGAAAACGTGATGGCACAGCAGCAGCAGCAGCAAATTGAACAGCAGCTGCGGCAGAACTGGCAGCAGATCCGGTACCGGCTGCTCGATGAATTCGGACAGGTCGGTACCGCGGACCTCGACGCGGCTCGTGACGTCAACGATCTCGTTCAGCGGATCGCGGACAAGACTCACCACAGCGAGCGTTACGTGGAGACCCGGCTGCAGGAGCTCGTCGGTGTCGGCGCTTCTGTCGGCGGCCAGTTCGGTGGCCAGCAGCAGGGTGCTGGCCAGGGCTTCGGCCAGCAGCAGGGCCAGCAGGGCCAGCAGGGCCAGCAGCAGGGCCAGCCGTTCGGGCGTTGATCGTGTTCGGGTAACGGTGGCACACCGCTACCCGTCCTGACACCGGTGACATGCGGAAAGTGCTGGCTGTATGATCACCGGCCGGGTTTCCCGGATCCTTCGGATACGCGGGAAATGTTACGGCCGCGCATCCCTGGGCCTGCCGGATGACACGATTTCCCGAACTGTTCGCTGTATTAGTTTTCGGACCAGTCAGGTGGTCTCGCCGCCAAGTAACAAGAGACCACCTGACTGGTTCGGCTCCCGGCGTGCCGTCCGGTGACCTTAAGATCACCCTGTCAGGCTCACGAGGAGTGTCCGATACTCAAGCAGGGCGTCGATCAGCCCCGTGACAATGGGATTGCGGGGCATCTGGCCCAGTTCGGTAAGGATTGAATCCGTTTGTTCCAGCGTGGGCTGGGCGTCGACAGCCGCGACGAGTGTGACCAGTCTGCTCATGGGTGGCCTTCCAGCGACTCACAGCCGTGAAGCGACTTCCATTCGATCAGCACTTCGTATGGCTGGCTCGTCTCAGCTGATACATCTGCCGAAAAGGCGTCGCCCGGCGGGTTTACCATCAATTTTCACTCC
>NZ_CAKJTR010000293.1:0-3872 GCF_917627355.1 Protofrankia sp. Cj3
CCGGCACCCCCCGAACAACTTCCGGCGGCGACCACTAAGTCCGATCACATACGTCGCTGCACGGGCCCTGCCGCACAAACCGTCACGTGCCTTCGCGAACCTCGCTCCGCGGGGCCGCGGCCAGCGCCTGCTCAGCCCAGATGATCTTACCATCGCGGGTCTGGCGAGTGCCCCAGCGCGCCGCGAGCTGAGCGACCAGAAACAGCCCGCGTCCGCTCTCGTCAAAGGTACGGGCATGGCACAGGTGCGGCGCGGCCCTGCTGGCATCGGAGACCTCGCAGATCAGTGCGGTGTCCCGGATCAGCCGCACCTGGATGGGGGCACGCCCATGGCGGATCGCATTGGTGACAAGCTCGCTGACGAGCAATTCGGTGGTGGACGCGGCTTCCGCCAGTCCCCACACGCCGAGGGTGCGCAGTACCCCCGCCCGGACGTGGGCGACGACAGCCGGGTCAGCGGGCAGGTCCCAGCTGGCGACCTGGCTCGCGTCGAGAGCGCGGGTGCGGGCAAGCAACAGCGCGACGTCATCGGCGGGATGCTCGGGCAGCAGAGCATCAAGCACCCGGTCACAGATGGCTTCCAAGGACGAGGAGAGCACCGGCTGACCAGGCGGGCCGTTGCCGGAGCGCAGCGGAGCGAGGGCAGCGCACAACGCCTCAAGCCCCACATCGATGTCACGATCGCGGGACTCGACCAGGCCGTCGGTGTACAGGGCGAGCAGGCTGCCCGCCGGCAGTTCAACCTCGGCCGCCTCGAAGAGCAGGCCGCCGAGCCCGAGCGGCGGGCCAGCGGGCACATCCAGGAAGGCGGCCGTGCCATCAGGAGTGACCAGAACGGGCTGGAGGTGGCCGGCCCGGGCCAGCGTGCAGACGCGGGAGACCGGATCATAAACGGCACACAGACAGGTGGCGCCGATGTCGTTGACGGCCTCCTGTTCCAGGGGCGCGGTGTTTCCCGCGACGCCGTCATGATCCGCGGCGAGGCGCGCGACCACGTCGTCCAGACGGGTAAGCAGCTCACCCGGATAAAGATCAATATCGATCAGCGTACGGACAGCGGTACGCAGCCGGCCCATGGTCGCGGCGGCATGGACACCGTGACCGACCACGTCACCGACCACCAGGGCGACCCTGGTTCCAGACATCGCAATCACGTCGTACCAGTCACCACCCACACCAACCTGGGAGCTGGCCGGCAGATAGCGGGAGGCGACCTCCACGGCCGTCTGCTCGGGCAGCCGTTGCGGCAGCAGACTGCGCTGAAGCGCGAGTGCGGTGGTGCGCTCCCGGGTATAGCGACGAGCATTGTCGATCGAGATCGCGGCCCTGGAGCCGAGCTCCTCGGCAAGGACGAGGTCGTCCCGCCTGAAGGACTCCGCATGCCGGTGCCGGCCGAACAGCGCCACCCCGAGCGTGGCTCCCCGGGCCCGCAGCGGCACTGCCATCACCGAATGGAACGCATGCTGGCTGGCCGTGGCGCGGACAGGATCAGCCGCGGCCCTTCGCGCGGCATCAGGATCGGCGGTCCCACTCAGCATGGGCTGGCCCGTTGCCAGGCAGCGGGCTGGCAGTGAGAAGTCCGGGTAGACGCAGAGCTCCCCCAGGCTGACGACGGCATCCAGCTCGCCGTCCACAACGCAGTGGTGGGCGACCCGGCGTAGGGTGACCTGGCCGGCAAGCGGGCCCGGAGCTGGCTCGCCCCCGTGGTACACCGAATCGAGCAGGTCGACGCTGGCCCAGTCCGCAAGCGTGGGGATGGCCATGTCGGCCAGTTCCTGAGCGGTCCGCGTCACGTCGAGGGTGCTGCCGATACGGCTGCTGGCGTCGTCGAGCAGGGCAAGTCGCTGCCGGGCCCAGTACTGCTCGCTGACATCGAAGGCCGCGGCGAACACGCCCAGCACCCGACCGTCCGGGGCCTTGATCGGAGACATGCTGGTGGCCCAGGCATGGTCGCGGGGCTCGGAGGGAGCGCGAACGTAGTTCTCGTACACCACCGATCGGCCGGTTTCGACAACCTGGCGCAGCTGCTCGGCGAATCCCTCGTAGCTGGGGTTGCGCAGTGCCTCCATGAACGGCCGCCCGCGTAGGTCGGTCTCGTCAAGACCCAGCATGGATTTCGCGCCGGCGCTCAGCCGCCAGAAACGGGTCTGGGAATCGTAGATGACGATGAAGAGCTCAGCCTGGCGAAACCCCCACTCCACAATCGTCCGATCGCCGACGTGCCCGAACGAGTCGCCCGGTGGATCCGCATATCCTGCCGCCGCGGGAGCGACCAGGAACCACTGGACCCTCCCCACGGCGTCCCGCAGCGGGTACGCGCACAGCACGATATCCAGCTGCCGGCCGTCTCGGTGGCGCACAGCGACTTTCCCGCTCCATCCTCGCTGGTCCGCCACGGCACGGCGGGCCGGACCTGGAACACCGGTGGCAAGAAGGCCGATCCCCAGCTTCCCAACGATTTCATCCGGCGAGTAACCGAGCAGCTGATACGCAGGCGCGCTCCACGCGGTGATGATGCCATGCGGATCCACCGCCGCGGTGGCTGCATTCACCACACCCAAAAGATCATCAATGATCGGGTCGCACGCCTCCATTGTCATCTATCTCGCTCTTCCCCCTCGCGGCCCCGTTAGAACCAGGCAATCGCGACCTATGCCGGACAGCCGACGCCGCGGTCAGCCGGAGTCGCCGAGAGCGAGCATGGCCTGGCGGAGCTCGGGGAACGCAACCGATAATCGAAGCCTTCGGTCAGAGCGCGCCTACCGCTTTCCGGCTCACCCAGGGGACGGCACCACGATGAGATCCAGCTCGATCGCCTGGTAACGAGCGACCATCCCCTTCATCTTCGTGACACCGAACTCGTTTCGATCAATCCGGGTGACGGCGTTGAACCGCGTCTCGCCACTGGCCGGTACCACGGCGGTGAGAGTCAGGTCCACCGGTCGGGAGACACCGCGGACGGTGAGTGTACCGGGCACAACCCACGCGCCAGACGCATCCCGAGCTCCGTCGGCGATGAACGTGATATCCGGGTAGGACGCAACATCGAGAAAGTCCGCCGTCCTGAGATGGTCATCCCGTTTGCGGTTGGCGGTGTTGACGCTGCTGGCGTCGAGCACGGCGCGAACGCCGGACTTCTCGACCGGGTCAGCGACGATCACCGCGCCCTCGCGGATCGCGACGATACCGACCACCTTGGCAAGGCCAAACATACCGCGGGTGGTGAACCGCACCATGGAGCGATCGGGGACGATACGGTAGGTGCCGACATGGGGCACCGTCACGGCCCGCGCCGATATCGACTGTCCTGCCATGGTCCCTCCTGACAACCGTGAAAAACCGCGATCATTCCACCACCGCCGGACAGGCGGGAGGCCCTGTGGTAGCACGTCGTTCGGCATACCAGGGCCCCACCAGCCGTCGACGGAATCCAACGAGAAAATCATCCACAGGATGCGCGAATGACATTTACATACATTACCGGTAGGCAGATTGCCCGCCTACCGACGATGAATACTGTCAGTCTAACACGAAAACAAGAGCGCCCGGCAATAGGAGCGTGGATCAAAAAACAAGGCTGGGGCACGGACGTCGCGAGGCGCGGGGATGCTTCGACTTGTCCAGCCCCGCATCCGGTCACGCCCGGCCACCGCCGGATCCAACGTCGCCATAAGAGCACCCGGCAATAAGGGGTGTGGATCAAGGAGCGGGGCTGGGGTGCGTGCCCTGGCCCCGCGACGCCGCGTCCCCTATTGCCGGTCGCTCTTAGTGGTCGCCGCCGGAAGTTCGTCCAGAGTCTGCCGGCGCCAGACGGCGCCTCGCCTCGTTGTCGTCGGCCCAGGTAGAACACCCCTACCTGGGCCTTCTCCGCCT
>NZ_CAKJTR010000294.1:0-1204 GCF_917627355.1 Protofrankia sp. Cj3
GCCGGCCGGGAACTCCACGTCCCCGGCTCCTGGGCCGCCGACCCCGCCCGACGGGAGGCCGCCGGCATGCCCGGCGACTGGGAATTCGCTACCAAACGCGAAGGTATGAACTTGAGGTTATACCGAGCCGGTGCTGATCGACTGGTCCCGCGAGTTCGACCGGTGGCTCAGTGGGATCGAGGAGCAAGGCGGCCCGGCGCTGCGTTGGACCACCGCCATGCTCGCCGAGCTTCAGGACCTTGAGAAGAAGCCGGTCGACGATTCGGCGACGTTCAAGCGCATACGCCAAGCGCGCCGGCACGAACTGTGGCGCATCAGCCATCCCTTCGACAAGCAGGTCGCCGTACGGATCGTCTGCTGGTTCCCGGACGAGGCGACCGTTCGCGCTTGTCGGCTTCGACAAGGCCAAGCACGGCGACGTCTGGTACTCCAGCGCGGCCGTCCGTGGCGAGGTGCTTGTGGACCAGTGGCTTCGCGAGCACGGACAGGAGGGCACATGACGACCAGCCGCAGTACCGAGACGTTCGTCTCCGGCGACGAACGGGTCCGGCGCCTTCGCGAGAGGGCCGACCTCGCCGACCAGGTAGAGTCCGCCCGCGCACAGATGCGTGACGCGGACCGCGCCCACGCTATGGGACTCTCCGCGATTCGACGGGCGGCGGATCTCACCCAGACCGAACTCGCCCGGCAGCTCGGGGTCAGCCAGGCGGCCGTGGCGAAGACAGAGCAGCGGCACGACCTGTTGCTGTCGACCCTGCGGGCCTACCTGGAAGCCATCGGCGGCCACGTGCGGATCGTGGTCACCTTCCAAGGCGGACGCGAGGTCGAACTCGACCTCAGCCAGCTGGGATCGACGCCCTCTGGCGCATAGCCGGCGACAACCTGACACCAGCGGAACACGCATGGCCGGAAGGTCGTGAAGGTGTCCCGATTTTATTCATACCTCTCGTGTTTCGCACCTATGCGGCGGCTGCGGCGCAGGCCAGGGAGTAGTCCCGTAATAGATCGGGGTCCACGTGATCTGGGCGAACCGCGGTAAATCTGGCTGCGATCAAGGTTCTGCGCAGCTTGACGATCATGTCTTCGAAGGATGGTTCGGTCTTGCTGCCCTACCACGGCTCAGCGAGCCGGCGGGCGAGCACGTCCTCGGGCTGCTAGCCGTGCAGGGCATACCAGACGATGACCAAGGTCTGCACCAGCATGC
>NZ_CAKJTR010000294.1:1498-4128 GCF_917627355.1 Protofrankia sp. Cj3
AGTGCCCGAGCAACGGTGTAACACCCAGCGCCAGCGGGCCGTTTCCGCAGGCGAAGGCCCCCTTGCTGGTAGTTACCGGAAAATCTTCTGACAGTCCCGTCCTGGCGTCTACCGGTGGTTGTGTCGGCAGCCCGCGGCGCCTTGTCAGCTGGTGTATGGATTCCTCAAGGTCATGGGCGTGCGCGCGATGTCAAGTGCCGGCCGAGGGAAGCGGGGGCCTGCCGTGTAGTAGCGGGCCCGGGTTCGGCCGACCGGTTCTAGGACTTGGGCGGTGGTGAGGTCGCGGAGGTCGCGTTGCGCCTGCTGCAGGCTCAGGCCCTCGGCGTGCTCGTACCGTGAGCGGCGGACACGTCCAGCCATGGCCACGTCGTGCAGGGCGGTGACCACTCGCTCTTCCAGACCGGTGCTCTCGGTGAATTCGGAGAGTGCGCGCCATACCCGCCCGGAGCGGTCGAGGCGGCCTTGAACGGTCTGGGCCTGCTGGTGGTAGGCGGTCAGGTTGAAGCGGATCCAGCTGGAGACGTCCTGGTCGGGACGGTACGTGGGGCCCCGGTCGGCGAGTTCGCGGTAGTACTCCCAGGTGTTGCCGGGGCGGCCGAGCCACGCCTCGATGGACGAGAACTCCGGGGCGAGGGCACCTTCGCGGGCGATCATGAGCGTCTGCAGCGAACGGGACATCCGGCCGTTCCCGTCGGCCCAGGGGTGGATGGACACAAGGTGCAGATGTGCCATGGATGCTCGCACCAGCGGGTGGGTGCCGTCGTCGGCGTTGAGCCGGTCGATAAGTTCCTTCATCAGCGCCGGGACGACATCGGCGTCCGGGGCTGTATAGGCCGCGATGCTGGGGTCGCGGGCGTCCGTGACGTAGACGGGGCCCCGGCGCCACTGGCCGGCTGGCTTGCGCACGGTGTGACGGTGGCCTTGCAGCATCCAGTGCAAAGCGTTGAGTATGCCTTTGCTGTAGCTGAAGTCCTCGGCATCGTGGAGCGTCTGGATATACGTCATCATTCGCTGATAGGCGAGGGTCTCCTCCCGGTTCTCGTCCGAAACCTCAACATCTCGCTCGCCATCCATCAGATCCTGGACGTCGATCGTGGATACCTTGAAGCCCTCGATGGAGTTCGAGGCCGCGACGGCATCGGCGGTCAGGAACTTCCGGAGTCCCTCAGTCCATTTCGACGGCGTGGTCTGGATTTGGTGCCGCAGTGCATCCCGCATGCCGTCGATCTCGCTGAGCACCTGATCGTCGGCAGGTCTGAGGGCTGGCGTGGGGTAGAGCATGCATTGACGATAGTTTGACGCAGTCATTACGTCAAAACGGGCTGGGCCACCAGCGTTGAGTCAGGCTTTCAAGCAGCTCATTCGCGATCCTTTTGCAAGATCCAGAAATCGCGATCTGGCTCTCTACCAGCGGAAACGCGTGGACCTTCATCCCGGTTACTCGAACACGCCCGCCCGCCGAGCGAAGCTCGGCATCGGGGGGTCCTGGGGTCGTCCCCAGGGCAGACAATGCGGCCCGCAGGGAAGCTGAACGGAGTTCAGCGACCACAGCGGGCCAGCTCGTGGAGGTGAGGGGATGGAACTTGAACCCCGATCTGGCCCGTTATCTGCGCGAACGTTTGAGGTAAGCGCGTTCGGCGTATCGCCGCCGGCTGGACGTATCCCTTTTCATCCTTCGGCAGCCCGCGGTGCACCGGGTCGGCGAGTTCGGCGATGTGCCTTACCAGCCGGCCCGCGCCAGATCGAACCGGGCGACCTGCAATCCCAGCCGGAGCCCGGCCCGGTCGGAGGTGCGGAAGTGGATGCCGGCCCAGACCCGTGCGTTCAGCACGTCCTCGGCCACCTGGGTCCAGGAGGTGTACGTCCGAGTGAAGCCCGGGGCGGTGGCGGCGGTGAGCGTGAGAGGACGCGGCGGCTGCGGCCCGAGCAGTTCGGTGAGCACGGTGACCGCCGCGCCGGTGTAGCCGTTGTGGCCGCTGGGGTACTCGGAGTTGTCCGGGGGTGGGAACAGCGAGGTCCAGGTGGGATCGGCCCGGGTGTCGGGGTTACCGTCGATGGCGGCTAGGTGTATGGCGGTGACCGGGCGCCATCGGAGGTAGACGTACTTAGCCTCGTACACGGCGATGTAGGCGTCTGCGGTCACCGCGTGGAACGTGGCGAGCAGGCGGGCGCGGTCCCCCGTTGACCGTGGTACACCCGCGGCCAGAACCTGGCGCAGCATCTGGGTCCAGTTAGCGAGGGCGGCCGGCTGCCAGAGCAGCGCCACGCTGGTCTGGTCGGGGGTGCGGACGGTGCTGTCGAGTCGTCCGAACGCCTTCGTCTCGGCGAAGTCCCGTGCGTACTGCGGGGATGTCAGCGGGGGTGGCGGGGAGGGGCGGAACCGGTCGGCCCGGTCGAGCAGGAATGGCCGCGCCCTACCCTGTCCCGCCTGGACGGCCGGGTTGAAGCCCGGTGGGGTGGGCCGCCAGATCCCAGGAGCGTCCGAGGGCGGAGTGAACGGCGTGTTCACCGATGCGGGATCCAGGCCGTCACCGGCACGCTCGGCGAGCATCCGGGCGGCTGCCGCGCGGCCCGCCGCGACGCCGCGGGAGGTGGCGGAGCCGCGCGGCAGGCGGGCCAGGGTCGCGGCC
>NZ_CAKJTR010000295.1:0-3783 GCF_917627355.1 Protofrankia sp. Cj3
GCCCCGAGACGATCAAACTCACGGTTCGCGGAGTAAGAGCGCCCGGCAATACAGTCCTGCTGCCGGAGCCGCTCAAGCTCGGCGGACGCAGGCTCGCCCAGAGTTTCACACTGGCGCTAGGCCTCCTGCTCTCGTCCATGGCCGTCTCCTGGGGCTCGCCCGCGATCGCCGAAACCCGGCGGGCAGCTACCCCGCTGTCTGCGACGCACTGGTATGCGCTCCCCACCGCCGCCAACGGCTGCCACCTCAACCTGCGGTCCGGCCCGGCAACTGACTACCAGCTCCTGATCCGCCTCTCCAGTTGCGAGAACGGACCCTGGTGCTGGTACCAGATCCCGGACTGCGCCCACGCAACTGTGGACGAGGTGATCGCTGGGCGCTACAGCTGCCTCGACGAACAACGACGGAGAGTCACATCAAATCGCTGGACAGTTGTGGCACTGACCAACTCCAGATGGGCATATGTTGCTTCTCGCTGCGGGTCGACACGCCAGCTGTGACCCCTGGTGACGAGGTGCCGGATTCCAGGGGCCGCCAAACACGCGAAGGAATCACGATCGCAGTCGTTGGCCGCCAAGGATTCCTTCCATTCACCAGTGGTGGACAAAATGCTACAAATATGACTGCCGGCTGCTTGTCGACCACCTCCGACAATGGCAGGACAGGCGCCGCCGGCCAAGCCAGAATTCGCCGTCCGGCGCACCGGGCCGGACGGCGGATAGCGCCCTTTTCCACGCGCTCGGCGAGCCAACCGGCCTGGATACGACAGAAAACCGCCCTGGTACGGACAAAACATCCGCGGGGCACGTCGATGAGGTCTCTTTCGGACGCGGTCGAGCCGTCCATGCCTCAGCGAAGCGGTCGGCCATGACAGGGGAACGCCCCTCGGGGCTGCCACCCCGGCAGGTGATCCGACGGTCAGCGCCGTGGCGCCCGAGCAGAGCGGATCACGAGTCCTGGCTGGCATTCCGCCAGATGCGAGTCGAACCCCTGCAGGTCCTGCCAGGTGGCATGACAGATCCGGCAATGTGTGGCGTCCGGCTCGGTCCACCGGGCGCTACAGCCACCGCATGATGCCGGCGCTGGTACATCACGGCTCCTGGCTGTCTGGCCGGCATTGCGGATCGGCAGTGGCAGCATCGGCTGAGCACGCCGCGGCGTGCGGGTTGACGGGGTTTGGCGTCGGATCGGCACCCGGTCATCCTGTCGCAGAAGGTGACAACCGTCGCGCAACCTTTTCCGACGGGCGCGGCAACGAGACTCAACGCCCCCCATCAGTTCTCTCCGTACAAAAATGACTACAAAGCGACATCATCACAGGAAACTCGCGTGCCCGGCGGGCCGCCCGGCATAGCCGACGACCGGCTGCGTCCGCGACGCACACCAGTCCGCGGACACACCAGTCCGCCGACGCAGCCGAACATGACCCGGCTCCCAAGCGGGCGGCCTCCAGGCGGCTGCTCGTCAACATGGCCACCAGGCTCACCACGGGCACTCACCACGGCAGCGGCGCCAGCGCGGGTCAGCCATTCCCACGGGCCAGCTCCACCGCGCTGCCGATATACTGCCGCCGCCCGTCCCTGACCTGGTAGATGAAAATATCACCGCCCTGCACCTCTCCACTCATATCGAATTTGATTTTCTTCGTTATGCCTTCAAACTCGAAATCCCTGATAAATTTCGGATCACCGAAGGTGTGGGCGACAGATTGGCGGCTCACCTTTCCGCGCAGGCGCTTCAGGACGTCGATGACGACCCTGGTGGCATCGAAGGCGTCGGCGGCGTAGAAGTCCGGCTGCGCACCTGAAGAAATCTTTTCATACACGTCGACGAACTGTTGCACCGCCTGGCTCCGCGGTTCGATCTCGGCGACTTCGCGACACGGGCAGGTAAGATAAACGCCTTCAGCACCGTCCCCGCCCACTCCCGTGAGCAGCAGATCACTGTTACTCCCGTCACCACTCATTATCGTGCCCGTGAATTTCCGCTGCCGGAGAATCTTGATTATCTCGACGAACTCCGACGTATAACCGGCGTAGTACACCAGGTTATACGAACTGAGATCCGTGAGAAGCTTCGCGTAGTCAGTGCCCGGGGCAGCCGCCCGGGTGGTCACGGTGACAGGCAAATTCTTTTGCTGCTGGATCCGGTTGAGCTGTTTCACCAGCTCATCAGCGAGACCCGTACCGTATGAGTTGCTGCTATCGAAGAGCACCAGAACGCCACGAGGGCTGAGTTTCGAAATCATGTACTTCGCGCTCTGGGGCCCCTGCACCGTGTCCGGGGAAACTGTCCGGAAGAAGGTACTCACCGGGCCCACGCCCAGCGAGGTCAGCCCGGGCCCGGTCGCCGACGGGCTCACTGCTACAAGACCGGCGCCGGAGTAACTCAATATGCTCTTCTCCGCCGGCCCGGAGAAGGTGGGGCCGATGACGGCCACCACACTATGATCGTCAATGAGTTCCCGGGCTGCGCCAGCACCCTTATCCGCCAAACCCTGATCGTCCGACTCCTTCATCGTCAACCTGAAGGGGAGATCAGGGTCCTGGTTCGCAAGCTCGACAGCCGTCCGGGCGCCCAGGAGGGAGCTGCGGCCGAGTGCCGCGTTCCCACCGGTCAGCGTCCCCTGGAAACCAATCACGTACGTGGGTTTCACGACCGAGTGTGGGTGGGGCGGGTTGTAGGCCCATATGATGGCCACCGCCAGCGCGCCCGCGCCGACCGCCGCGAGAAGACGGGACCGCCGCCGGTGAAGGAGCCGGCCGAGCCCGCCATTACGCGTGCCTTCCTTCTTACCCTTTTCCTGGTCCGGCTGGTGACGAGCCGGTGGGACCGGAATCGGCCGCGGCGCGTTCTCATCCGGAACAGTCGTGTTGTTCATGGTCGAAATCGGCGTATTCGTGCCGGTGGATAGGATCCGCGGGGGCAGGACCGAGACGGTCGTTTCAGCTGCCGCCGCGGCGAGGCTGAGCAGCCGCTTGAGTATCGCGGCCAGCTCCGTCCCACGGACTTGGCCGCGACGAATCTCGGTCAGGATGTCTTCCAGTTCCTGTTCCGGCACATGCTTGCTCAACAACTCGACGAGCACGTCCGTCGCCGACGGCCGGCGCTGGGGATCTTTGTCCATCGCCTTCACGACAAGCGGGCGCAGCCCGCTGTCCAAACCCTCGAAATCCGGCTCGTCGTGCACGGCCCGGTAAAGCATCACATCGGGCCGGCCGTCCCCATGCGGCCGCCGGCCGGTGCCCGCATAGGCAATCATGCCGCCCCAGGCAAAGACATCCGCTGCCGGAGTGACGCTGTTATAACGCCTGATCTGCTCCGGTGCCATGAACGCAGGTGTCCCGAACACACCTGTCTGGGTGGCCGCGGTCGTGGCGTCGACAGCACGTGCAACCCCGAAGTCAATGATCCTCGGGCCGAGCGGGGACAGCAACACGTTCGACGGCTTGAGATCACAGTGCACGATGCCGGCATCGTGAATCACGATCATCGCGACCGCGGTCATGACCGCGAGTTGGTACAGCTCGATGCCCGGAAGCGGACCGTCCCGTTCGACCACGGCGCTGAGTGTCGGACCGTCCACAAATTCGGTGACGATGTACGGCTGCTCGGCGTCGGCATTGACATCCAGCACCGGAGCGGTGCAGAACGGCACAACCCGCTGGGCGTTGCGGGCCTCCCGCCGGAACAGTTTCCGAAATTTGGGATCGTCAGCGATATCGGCTCGGATGACCTTGAGCGCGACCACCAGCCCTTGCGGATCTTCCGCCCGGTAGACGA
>NZ_CAKJTR010000296.1:0-3774 GCF_917627355.1 Protofrankia sp. Cj3
GATCTGGATCATCTACTGACGTTCGTGGACGTTCGCCGCGTCCGAGGATCAGTGGGCGTGCGTCCGCCGACGTTCGCGGTCGTCTGCCGGCTTGCCTGTCAGTGTGGCTGTCACCGGCATACGGCCCGGATCGATCACGTAATGGTGGGCTGGCGCGTCGGTCGGCGAGCATGCTGGGAGGCATGGCGGAGGATCTTCTGTCGCTGGTGGTGGCTGACCCGATGATCGGCCACGGGCAGGCGTGTATCCGGGGGACACGGGTGCCGGTGAGCGTCGTCCTCGACTGCCTTGCTGACGGTATGTCCGATGGGGAGATCCTCGCGGAGTACCCGGCGTTGAGCGTGCCGGGGATCCGCGTGGCAGCGGCCTACGGCGCGCGTCTGGCGCGGGAGGACCTCGTGCCGCTGCGCACCGCGCCGTGAAGGTCAAGCTCGACGAGGGCCTCTCGGTCTCGCTCGCCGAGCGCCTGGCGAAGCACGGGATCGACGCTGACGCCGTCTACCCTACGTCACGTTCCCTTCCGTTCTGCGGGAGCCTGGGGGTGAGATTCCCCCCGGGCGACCCAACCCGACGAGGAACGGCCTCCTGCTGATCGTGGTTTCTCGCCAAAGACACCGTGACCATCAGAAGGCCGTGATGGAGAGTTTGCAAGAAGAGCAGCCCTCGCGCCGAGGCCCCGGTCCGGGCACTGGTCAGCTTGTCGTTGGCGCCGGAGCATCGGCGCGACCACGGCGCCCGCTACGACGGACCAGAGCTACGGCTGGATGCCCCTGAGCTCGTGAGGACCGCCGTAGCGCCAGGCCGTCCGGGTGATACCCAGGCAATGGTTGGGATCAGCCGCCTCCGCGGTGGTGCCGGAGTAGTAGTCGTGGGTGAACCCGGACGTGTTGTTGAAAATCGAGTTGGGTATCGGGTTAGCTAGCGTCTCGTCGGCCCACACGTACGGGGTTGCCGTCCCGCAGTGTACGTACTGCCCGGCAGTGGCGTGGTTGTTGACGGTCGGTGTCGGCGCCACCCCGAGTGCCTCAAAGTAGTCCAGGATTGAGTGGCCGAACTCGTGCTTGAACACGTTGCGGTGACCATAGTTGATGGCGGCGTCGAGAATCAACGTGCTGTAGGTCTGCCCGGTTCCCATGGGGGGCGTGAGCCCGGCCGCGCTGCCGATCCATTCCGGCTGGCCGGTGGCGGTATTCGTCCCGGTGGCAGGCCAGATCACGATGACCGAGTCGAACGACGGGTCCTGATCGGCAGCGGTGTTGCCCGGCGACGGCCACCATCCGTCGCCGCTGCGGTCGAGTGCGCTGAGGGGCCGTGTCGGGAAGCGAACCGTCAGGCTCGGCGTCATGGTGCCGCTGGCGAGGGCGGGAAGGTCGGTCTTGATAAAATCGTGGGTCGCGCGCGCCGCTCGGTCTCGCTGGTCCTGGGTCAGCTGCGCGACCACGTGGTGCGTGGTGCCGTCGGACGCGGGGAAGGAGAAGTCCAGGTTCGGATAGATGAGGGCCAGGATCTTCCATCGGGGCGCCGAGGAGCCCGGCTCAAGCCGCTCCAGTTTGATGTCGTCGTACCAGGCCGTGCCCGTGGTCGTGCCGGACCAGTAGCCGAGCCGGGCCGCAACGGTCAGCTCGTGGCTGTCTGCGGAGTTGACGCTCACCCAGACCTTCGTCCAGTCGGACGTGCCGAATACGCCGGGTGAGCGGTCCCAGGTGCCCAGGAAGCCGAGGCTGGCTCCCGCGTCGACCGGGTTGGTCGAGTGCGCGACGCCTACTGTCTTGATCCATCCCGTTATCCGGTACAGCGTGTGCGGCTGCACGGCAACGGTCTGCGACCACCACGCGTCGTTGGGCTGCGGCGAGGAAATGCTGACACTCCGGTGTCCACTGCGGGCCACTGAGCTGGACCAGGAAAATGTGGTCGTAGGTTGGAAGGCGCCGGATGTCCATGCCTGCGGCGCGGCGGCGGATGCGTCCCGCGGTAGCTCGAACCGTCCGTTGACGAGGCCGGTCGAGTTGTCCAAGGCGTACGCGGTCGGACCGATCACGCCCACTCCCACCGCGACGGCCAACGCCGCGATGACGACGACGGGCAAGCGCCGCAACGCGAGCGGTCGGCGCTCTTCCGAACGCCCGCCCGATGGGCATTCTACCGATCGACGTTCCTCCGAGACCCCGGGGCTGCGCAGTGGCAATAATCGTCGGAACATGTCTCCCCCGCTTTTTCCTGGATTGGCAATGGCGACGAAACAATACACTCCCGCGATCGCCGACAAGCCCGCAGGCTTGGCATTAATCAGATATTAATGGATGCGAAACCATTATTTTCCCAGCTGTCGGCGGGCCACCGTTGACCCGGACCGGAAGCGGCGCAGGCCGTGCCCTTCTCGGCGACAACCTGGGCTGAGCACATCGCGGCGAGCTCCCGGCTGGAGACGGTCAGCTCACCCACCAGCCCGGCCAGCCGTCGGTCGTTCCGGTGCCGGCCACTGGCCATCCGCAGGTACGCGACCGTCATCAGATTCCATCGTGTCCCAGCCGTCTCCGTGCTCGATCGCGTCCACTCGATGGGCGACGACACCGCGGTATGCGGCCGGCCACCTTTTGGGGATCTCGGTGATCGGCGTCGAGCCATGCCGGGAGAACCAGGTCGTGTTTCTCCCCACGAGCTACGATCGTTCTGATCAGAACGCGGAGAGTGCTCGCGCAGATGCGGCGGGCCTCATCTAGGGAGGGTCGTGTCCTCGGCGTGCTCTGTGCCCTCGTCCGGTTGACGCCGTGACCATCGGGTGCCTAAGATGATCTTAGTTTCTCCCCGCCGTCCTCCGGGACTGGCGGGGCTTTTCTAGATCGGCTGCTTCCGTGGTGCCACTCCCTGGACGCTGACGATTACGCAGCCTGCCGGGACTACACCGACTACACGGCGATCTGGCTGGCAGACCGATGGCTGCCGCAAAGCGGTCGGCTACCGTGATGCCGTCGGACTGCATCTGAGCCAGATCGACGAGGCTGATGAGCTGCTGACGCGTACTCTCGAACGATCACTCGCTTCGCTCACGATCCTCTGGGTCCCCCGGACTCGTTGGCGCTACTGATCGGCATGGTGCTGGACCAGCAGAACAGCGTAATACGCTGTGTTACGATAACGGCATGCCAAACATTCGGTTCACGATCTCGACGTCCTCGGATGTCCAGGCCGCGATCAGGATGCACGCTGAGGCAGCAGGTATGGATGTGTCCGCCTACATGATTGCGGCGGCTGTCGCGCAGATGGCTCGCGACGATGCTGTCACGGCGACCTTCGCGGCACTTGACGCGCGTAACCAGGCAGCCTTCGAGCAGGCTGGCGGTGTCCCTGAGACGGGCCTGCCGTCGTTCGACGCCCTGACCACGGACGAGCAGGCGCTCGTCCACCGGGTCCTGAACAGTGCGCTTGGATCGGACGCCGCGAGCGTTGCATGATCGCGCGTACTGTCGTCTATGACGCCGGGATGCTCGTGGCGCTCCTGCGAGACAGCTCGGCGGCACGGCTGCTTCATCACGGCCTGCGCGCAGCTCCGCACCGGCCGGTCGTCATCGGCCCGGTTCTCGCCCAGGCGTGGCGACCGGACCCGAAGACGCTACAGTCCTTCAGCCAGTACCTGAAGGACTGCACCGTGCCCCAGACTCGGGAGAGCGCGTCCCCCATGCGCGGCGTGTCGGGCGTCCCCGCCGGTTGCGTCGCCTGCGCGAGAACCTTCACTCTTGACTCGTACAAGCGGGCGGGGGCCATGCTCGCCGAGGC
>NZ_CAKJTR010000297.1:0-3768 GCF_917627355.1 Protofrankia sp. Cj3
AACAGGTCGGAACCTGTCCAGGCTGGTTGGTGTGGACGAACAGGAGGTCAGCCCTGGAAAGCTCGCCGTTGAAGTGTTCCCGGATCATGTCTTCGTGATGGTGGACGGCCACGACCACCGGTCGTAATTTGGCGCAGAAGACGGCATACGAGATGTTCCAGGTAAGGCCGCCCGGCCACAGGGAGCATTGTTTTAGGCATCCGGGCGCCGAGGTCGCCGAGACGAGTACCCGGCCCGGCCGCTAATACGATTGCGCCCGTCACGTCTTGTCGCCGCGTACGAAGAGAGCTTGACGGCGTGCCACGAAGTTGTCATGACTGTCCTCGCTCGCTGGATCGCAATGTACCCGCCGATAGAGGTCGAACGTCAGAACCTGGATCTCGGCGATACCGAAAGGCGCCTTACGGTTGAGGTGAATCGCTTGGTCGTAATTGTTAGTCGTCGCCGCAGAAAGCCCCGCGTGGTCACGTTGCCTGTAATCACGCCAAGGGGCGAACTGAAGTTCACCGTGTCTGAGTAGAAGTTCGGAAGGTTCGGGTGTCAACCAAAGTGCCTCGCAACACGTGGCTACAGCTTCGAGGGCATCCTCCGATGCGATCACCAGCCGGTAACCCCATACGTCCAGCATGACGCGCAGCGGTTCGCCGAATCGGCGCATCTTGGCGACAACGGCGTGAGCTTCCTTCAGCCGCGCGTCGACGACTACCGTGCCAGGCTCGATGTCGCCGTTCCCATCCATCGTGTTCGGCCGTTCCTCGGCCAGGAACGACTTGTAACCTGCCGTGCCGAGGTGATCGGCGAGATCCCGCTGTCCCGCCCGAAGCTGCGCCGTCCATTCATCCCTGTGAGAGACTAGATGGCCAAGGACGTTTGCATAGTCGTCTTCGGTTACGGGCGAGAGATCGGAAAGGTTAGGCATGGGATAGCTCGTTTCGGCCGGAGTAGATGCGCCGACCGTTTACTAGCCGGCACCGTCGGGGGTCTTCCTCGGATAGTTCGTCAACACTTCGGTACGCAAGGGTCAACACTACCCGAGGCCCCTCGGCCGACGCGCCACCTCCCGCGTGGTAGAGCTGCCCGTGCATCAGGATAGCGTCACCCGCCGAGGCAGGCAGGGGCACCGCCTGGTCACCCATCGAGGAATAGACCGGTGATTGATCAAGCCACGTACCGCCGTTGTTGGGACGACCAGTAGACGGCCATAGATGGCTTGCGGGGATAATCCGCGTGGCTGACGCGAGATCAGTGCAGTCCGAAAGGTAGACGAGAACGGTAAGAATACTGCGACTCCATTGCAAGACGTCTCTGTGGAGCCGGTCCGTCGAGGGCTCGCGATAGGTACTGAGATGGTTGTGACGGTTTTCTACCAACTCGACATTAGGTCCGAGGACCGGATCTAGAGCATTTAGTAGCCGGTCGGAGGTCGCAATTGCGAGGTACGCCGGATCCATCGACACAGCGCGATCGATTCTCGTTCGTCCAGGCTTGTTGGTGACCTGTCCGTTGTACGGCTGCTCGGCGACACGGTCAGCGATCTCGCGGAGATTGGCGCATTCCTCGGCGCCGACTAAGCCGGGTACGCGGAGATAGCCGACGTTGTGAAAGAAGACGACCGGGGCATTCATCGTTTCTCCTTCATGCCAGATGCGGGAAGGTGGGGGTGTACGTTCATCTACTTCGGCCCGTCCGCGCGCAGCGAGACGTTTAGACGGACTGGACTCGGACGATCGCCGAACAGCACCCGCCGAACGGTGCTGTGTACCGCATCAACCACGCTTTCTTGACCCACCGCGTAGCCGGTTAGACCCTGCGTCCCGGAAAATGTGACGGGATGGCTAAGGGGAGGGGGTAACTCCAACGACAGGACATGGGCAAGAGCTTGACGCACGGCGTCGTCAGGCGTACCCGGATCAAAAATCTTGCGTAGCAGCTCGGCGCGCTCGCTGTGGGGTTCGCTCATGGCCCTAGAACAGCACTTGAAGGCGGTCGACGACTCTTTACAGCGTCGGAAGGTCGACGTCTGGACCTGAAAGGCGTTGATCTGGCCGCACCGGGGAAGGTGTTCGGATCGGTAGTCCGGTTGCTGTCACCGGGCGATGTCCCCACCGGTACGGACGGAGAGGCGAACCCCAAAAATCGAGACGATCGGGTATCGAATCGGCGTGCCGCTGCGCGGCATCCTGGGCGGCCTGATTCAGCAGACGGCACGCGGCGTGCGCGATGTCTTCCCGGTCGTACGCCGCGACAGCCTCCAGCGGTTCGTCCGCCGTCACATCTTCCTGCCAGGCGGCATCCGTGGCGCGCTGGCGTAGCTCCGCCGTCGGTTCGGCGTGAACGACGATCCACTGTAGGGACGTGTTCGTGTCGTCGCCTGGCGGGACGACCACGTACGTCTCTTCAAGATCCATCCTCTGCTCCCCGCTTGCCGTTCTGCGGCCTGGTCCGCGCTCGCCAGGGGGCCGCTAGGCGGGCGCCCCGGTCGTGCGTGGCCCGCGAATGCGGTACCAATACGCCTAGACACAGAATGGTCACCCTGCGCCGATGTCACTAGGGGCAGAGGTAGGGGCATCATGGGCTCATGGCGGTTGGCGACCTGATCCGAGAGCTACGCTCGGCCCGTGGGTGGTCGCAAGGACGCTTGGCGTCCGAACTGGTCAAGGCGTCCGACGGGAGCACGATCACCCGCGAGACCGTCTCCCGGTGGGAACGCGGCGCGATCAGATGCCCTAATGCCTTCTGGCTAAGGCATCTCGCCGGAGTCCTACAGGTCCCGCTAGAGGTTCTGGAGGATGAGAACGTGGACCGTCGCCGCTTCACCAGCATTGCCGCTGTCGCTACCGGCATAGCTCCGATCATTGCCTCTGATCTGATCCACGGCGGATTCTCGGCCGCCCTGGCCGGTGGCCCGGACGTGGACGAGTGGCGCGAGGTTCTGACGAACTACGGGCGCGACTACATGTCGTTGGGCGCAGGCGAAATACAGAAGCGGCTCACCGCTGACATGCTCGTGATCCAACAGCAGCTCGACCGGCCGGAACGGTGGGAGATTGCCGCACGGCTGGCAACTCTGTACGCCAAGACCTACCCCGGCAGCGACGGCGTCAAGGCCGTCACCTGGTACCGCACGGCGACGCAGGCCGCTGATCGGTCGGGAGATCCGGCTACGCGGGTATGGGTGCGTGGACGCGCCGCTATCGCCCTGGGATACGAGGGTGCGGCTCTAGGCGTCGCTGAGACGCTCGCGAGGGAGGCTGAGCAGATAGACGACCGGCCCTCACTCGGCAGGCTGAACGCGGTCATGGGACGCGCGCACGTCGCGGCAATTCGTGGCGACGATCAAACGGCGCTCACTCTTCTAGACCAGGGTCGCCGGATCTTCGACGTCGCTGGAAGCGACGAACAGGAATCGGACTACGCCGTTCCCTATTGGCGGATGAACGTCTTCGAGTCCCTGTTGCTCGCGAGGCTAGGAGACGAGAACGGCGCACTACGCGCCCAGGACACCGCGTCCGCGACGTTGCCCGCTAGCCTGCCCCGGTTCGCGACCCACCTAGAGATGCACAAAGGGCTGATGCTGGCCCGTGCTGGTGACAAGGCCGGAGGCGTCGCGTACGCACAAACCGCACTGGACAAGCTCCCACCGGAAAAGCACAGCCTGACCCTGCGTCTCCTCATGTCCGAGGTTGAAGACGCAACCGGACCGACCGACGTTTGAGGTCGACAGCGTTCACCTCACGGTATTGCGATGGTCGAACCACGGGAACGGGC
>NZ_CAKJTR010000298.1:0-3771 GCF_917627355.1 Protofrankia sp. Cj3
GCGTGGGCTGGGGCATGCCCCGGTCGGACGACAGTCACCGTGCTTTCGCCCATCGGACGCCCATATCGGGCACGTCATATCACACCTTGCAGCACACTTGTACCTGATCAGCTTACTGGCGGACTTAACGCACCAAGGACGGCGCAATCATGCTGTCGCGCTGTTTTCGTGCGGCCGACGGTCTGGAAGATTACTACGGGGGTGACGTTGGGTGTGGACCCAGCCGGGTGTCCGGGCGGCTGTTCCGGCGGCGGATGCCGACACCCACCGCGGTTGGCGCGGCTCGGCCGGTGTGCCGCCGCTGGTTGCCGGCGCGGCGGCTGCGCTGTTACTGGCGGGCACAGTGGTGAGCGTGAGCGTACTCGGCGCGGGAAGCGTCAGCCTGAGGACGCGGGCTGGTGCCCATCCGCCCGTCGCGGCTGCGTTCGGCGCGCTTGTGGGTCCCCGAGCCTCGGTGGGTCCGCTGACTCACCGCACCGATCCGTACCTGTTCGTCACCACTGATCGCAGTCTTACCCGGACTGAGATCGATCGACTCGGCCGGGCCGTGGGCGCATCCGAGGCGGTTGTCGCCGATTTTGCCGAGGTGAGTGTGGGAAGTGGCCGTACAGGCGCGATTGGGGCTGATCCAAACGTGCTGCGTACCGTCGCGCCCGCGGGCACTGCCGAGGTCACCGCGCTGTGGCAGCGAATCGCGGATGGGGAGATCGCGGTTGCGCACAGTGTTGCGGCGGCGCTGGATGTGCGGTTGGGCGGCCAGGTTGATGTCGGCCATGACCGGCCGGTTGGTTTACGAATCGGTGCGTTGGCAACAATTCGTCTGCCGGGTGTCGGGGTGGTGGTGGACCGATCCCGGTCCGCCGCGCTCGGCCTGGTCGCCGACAGCGCGGTGGCGCTCGTCGTCCCCGGGACGCCGGACCCGGTGCTGCTTGCCGCCACAGCCCGCCAAGCTGTCCAGGGCCTGCGGGTCATGTCGCTGCGGACTGTTCTGCCGCCACCCGCGGCGGCTCCCTCGGCTCCCTCGGCTTCGAGCTGGTCCGCGCCTGGAACACCGCCACAGGATGATCCGCCCGCGCCCGGAGCGGCACCGCAGTCGCCGCAGCCACCAGCCGCGGCCGATCCGGTGGCGCCGGGCTGGGTGCCACCGGTGATCGGGACGATCTCCCGCGGTTTCAACCCCACCGCCGGCTCCGAGCGTCATCTCGGGCTTGACATCGCCGCGCCACTCGGCACTCCCATCATGGCCGCCGCCGCCGGTTATGTACTCTACGCCGGGCCCGCCTCCGGCTTTGGGAACGAGATTGTGCTGCAGCACGGGGATGGTGTCGAGACGCTTTACGGGCACATGCGGGTCCTCACGGTCCGGGGAGGAACCGTCGCGGCTGGTCAGCAGATCGCCCTGGTGGGAAACGAAGGTCATTCCACCGGCCCCCACCTGCATTTCGAGGTGCATGTCGGGGACCGCCCGGTGGATCCGTTGGCCTGGCTCCGCGAGCACCATGCCCGGATCTGACGATTTCACGTCGTCGGCGCCAGCCTGGGCGTGGCACCCTGTGGAGATGTACGGGGTCTCTGTAACAGGCGAGACGAGTCATGGCACGCTGATGAGGCGATGACCACACCACCCCCACGCCGTTTCTCCACCCGGACCCGCGCCGCGCTCGCGGTGGAGAAACTCGCGTCCTCAGCCTCCCGCCGGCTGGGACGTGGATCAGGCGAGATGATCGGCGGTAAGCTCGCCCTACAGGTATCCCCGCGGATCCTCACCGAGGTCGCGGCCGGCCGGATGGCGGTCTGCGTCAGCGGGACCAACGGCAAGACCACGACCACTCGGCTGCTGGCCCGCGCGCTGGGCACCCTCGGCCCGGTGAAGAGCAACAGCGGCGGCGCGAACATGGCGCCGGGGGTGCTCGCCGCGTTGTCCCGTCCGCCCTTCGACGCGACCGCCGCGCTCGAGGTGGACGAAATCTGGTTGCCCAAGGTCGCCAGGCAGATCCTTCCCCGGGCGGTTGTGCTGCTCAACATTAGCCGTGACCAGCTCGACCGGTCGAACGAGACCCGGCGGATCGCGAGCCTCTGGCGTGAGCTCGGGGCGGATCTGCCCGCCGCGACAGTGGTCGCCAACGTCGACGACCCGCTGGTCGCCTGGGCCGCGTCCGGGTGGTCGAACCAGATCTGGGTGTCGGTCGGGCAGAACTGGACAGCGGATGCGATGGTGTGTCCGCAGTGTGCCCGGCTGCTGCATCGCAACTCTTCGGGGTGGTGGTGCGACTGCGGGCTGGCCCGCCCGGAGCCGATCGTCGCCGTCACCGGGCCTGGCGAACTGCTGTGGTTCGGTCGTCACATCAGGGCCTCCATCGACCTGCCGGGGCGGGTGAACCTCGGCAACGCGGCGATGGCCGCCGCCGCCGCGAAGCTCTTCGGGGTCGAGGTCGCGGACGCGCTTGCCGCGATGACCGGTCTCGATGACGTCCAAGGTCGCTATCAGGAGGTCGAGCTCGGTGAGAGTGGTGTACGCGGGCGGCTCCTGCTGGCCAAGAACCCGGCCGGCTGGGTGGAGATGATGGAGCTGCTCAACACGGCGCCCGCGCGCCCGGTGATCATAGATTTCAACTCCCAGACCGCTGACGGCCGTGATCCTTCCTGGATCTGGGATGTCCCGTTCGAGCGGCTCGCGGGCCGCGACGTGCTGGTGACCGGCGAGCGTAAGGAGGACATGAGCGTCCGGCTGGCCTATGCGGAGGTTCCGCACACGGTGCACCCCGACGCCGAGAGCGCGGCGTCCACGGTCTTTGACAAGACCGTGGACGTGGTCGCCAACTACACCGCCTTCCGTGACATTCTGGGGCGGGTTGCCCCGGTGGGGACAACCAGATGACCAGGATGGCGGTATGATCTCCGACTCGGCGACCCGCATCGCTCTGATCTATCCGGAGCTGCTCGGAACCTATGGTGACGGCGGCAACGCGACCGTGTTGGCACAGCGGCTGCGTTGGCGAGGGCTGGCGGCTGAGGTGATCAACGTTCCGGCCGGTGAGGTGGTGCCCGGCGGCTGCGACATCTACCTGCTGGGCGGGGGTGAGGACGCACCGCAGGTGCTGGCTGCTGACGGCCTGCGCAGAAGCACATCGCTGCTGAGAGCGGTCAACGAAGGTGCTGTCGTCCTCGCGGTGTGTGCCGGCTATCAGGTGATCGGCGCATCTTTTCCCGCTGGCGACGAGGTGCATGACGGGCTCGGCCTGGTGGATGTGGAGACGCGCCGGTCGTTCGACCCGGCTGACCAGCCGGCGCCGCCCCGCGCGGTCGGTGACATCGTCGTGGAACCAACATCCGACCTGGGTCTTCCGGTGCTGCTCGGTTACGAGAACCACGCCGGGCGTACTCGACGATTGGCTGGCGGCCGGGGCAGGCCGTTGGGCGTGGTACGCAAGGGCGTCGGTAACGGCACCACGGACCAGACCGACGGCATCGTGGATCACCACGTGATTGGTACCTATCTGCACGGCCCGGTTCTCGCGCAGAACCCCGCACTGGCCGATCTGTTGCTGTCCTGGGTGCACGGCCCGCTGCCGGCGCTGGTTGACCCCGCTGAGATACAACTACTGCGTCAGGCGCGGCTGCGCGCTCTCGACGTCGCGGCCTGACTCCGTGACGGCAGCTGCGCCCTGTCGCGTTCGGCAATCGCCGCGTTGAGACGACCGAGAAGCGTTCCGAAACTGTCGCGTTCGTCCTTTTCCCAGCCGCTCACCAAGCCGCTGATGCTCGTTACCC
>NZ_CAKJTR010000299.1:0-2512 GCF_917627355.1 Protofrankia sp. Cj3
CCCGAAATTGCCCTGGCCTGGAAGTTCGGGCATTTTCCGGTATGGTCCGGAATGTCCCGGCACGCATTCCAAGGTTCTTTTAATCTCTGGGTTCAGGGTCGGAGATCGACCGGCCCGGCCTCACCCGCACCATCCTCCAGCGCCCACCGCGAGTCGGTTGGGCGTTGGAGGCTCAACCTGTCAAGAACTCTTTCAAGTCGGCGGCCAGCTCCAGCGGCGGCGCCATCATTCGGGCGGCGATGGCTGGACCGTCGGCCTTCTTCGAGTAGCCGCCGAGGCCGTACCGCCCCCACAACCCGTTCAGCACCTCCTCGCCGGGAGCCAGCCGAAGCCGCTGGTTCTCCCAGTCAGCGTCGACGGCCTTTTGGGCCTTCGGCCACAGCTCGTCGAGTTCGGCTTCCAGCGACTCGGCCGTCTTGAGCCGGGCCACCACCGTTTTTAGATCATCCAGACCCGCTCGACGCTTGCCAAGGTCACCACGGAGCTTGTGGTCGATCAGGGGCGGCAGGTGCAGATTACGGCACACCCGCTTGAGCACGACGGCCTGCTTAAGATCATCGGCTAGCTCCCCGAGCGTCTTGGCGACCTCGTCGGCGTTCACCGCATTGCCACTCCGGTCGGTCAGGACGCTGGCCAAGGCCTCCGGGTCGAGCAGGTAGTTCTCGATCTCCCGGCCCGAGCCGACCTTGACCGCGCCCGTCCGGCTCAGTGCCGCCAGTTCGCCTGCTGGCAGCTCGTCGCGGTCCCGAAGGTAGAGGACCTTCCGGTCACCAAGGCGGTCCGCGCTGTCGATCCACTGCTGAAGACGCTTGGCGTGCCGGGCGTTGTCGCCGCCACCACCGTCGACTACCACGAGCCGCGGATTGCGCAGGTGTTCCGGGAACCAGGTACGCAGGATCGCCTCGTCGCTCGGGCCCTCAACCAGGAGGATGCGGTCAGCGCTCAGCACGTCGCTCAGCCGCACACCCAGCTCTTTCAAGGCATCGAGCGACTCACTCCCAAGGGCCCGGACGTGCGAGGTGCTCCCATCGCGGGTCACCAGCAGGAGCTTCGACCCCGCGCTCGCGTCGAGGAACACGGGCGAATGCGTCGCAATAATGAAAGGTCGCTCCGCCGCCCACTCCTTGATAAGGGCAAACAGAGCACGCTGGGCACCCGGGTGAAGGTTTGTCTCAGGCTCTTCCATGATAATCATGGACCGCGCTTGCTCGGTCACGCCAACAACCAGGGTCATAAGCAACTGCTCGACCCCTGTGCCCAGCCGTTTGAGGTTCAGTTCCGATGACCGATATGAGCGATCCCGGAAGGTGATTGATATTTGATTCCCCTGCGCCGGCACGCGCATCTGACCGACACCTGGCACGATATCCTCGATCAGCGCCATTAGCTTCTCGTACTGGTCCTCCTCGTTGAGCTTCAGGCGATACAGCACGCCAGGCAGGTTCTGCCCGTCGGGCGCGAGCACTTGATGGGCTGCAGCGCTATAGACGTCTCCAGGCGCGCCGGTACGTAGCGGCGTGAAGTGGTAGATACCGCTCGCCCATTCGACAAAGTAATCGTAGAGTGGGCGAAAAGCACCCTGGTAGCCAGCTCGAAAGCCGTTTCCATCATTGGAGAACAGCCTCTGCAAGATGACCATGCGAAAGTCTTGCCCTGGCTTGCCCTCAAGAACCGCGCCTAAGCCATTGGTTTCGATCATCACTATCCCGTTCGATTCCAGGCGGGCCTGAACGAGTACAACCTCATCACGGCCGTTCCACTTGGCGCGGATGCTCACTGGAGCCAGCCGGTCGCCGCCGAGAGGCGCAAACTCCCAGTGGATCTCTCGAAAGGCCCCCGCCTGTCGAAACTGCCCGCCCTCATGAAGAAGAGTATCCGAAGCGTTGACCAAGAGCCGCGTAATTTCCGCGTCGTCGAGCTCGAAGGTAGCCGTGGCGCGCGGCGGTTCTGTTGCTTTATAATGCCGGTCATTTGGAGAAGTAGCGCCGTGCGCGATGGCGTCAAGGGAAGACAGCAACGCGCTCTTGCCGGAGTTGTTTGCACCAACCACCAGCAGAAGACCGCTGGAGGGAAACTCAACTACGGCGTGCTCGAAGGCACGGTAGTTCCACAGTTCAAGCCGCGTCAGCTTCACCTTGCACCTGTTCCCGTTACCCAGCAGTACTCGCCTGGTGCCCAACACCAAGCACGGCATCGCTGCCCGTGACCATCATGCTCCCACTGGGCGACAGGCCACAGGACCGGGGTGTAAACCTTCTCTACGTCGCTCAAGCGCCGCCGCTACTAATCCGCGGGTCCGTCATCAAGCGCTGGGACCACCCGTCCTGTCCAGGCACACGAGATCGAAAAATGCTGCCGCACCGCTTCCGCTCCTCGGCGCTGCCACGCCTGCGGTGCGGGTCGGCTTGCCACCGAATACGACGGTCCCGGCCACCGCCGCATCGTGTACCTGACGGTGTACCCGAGCCGGCGAACGACCGCGGACAAGCACGGACGCTGACGGACGCGCACC
>NZ_CAKJTR010000299.1:2854-4052 GCF_917627355.1 Protofrankia sp. Cj3
CGGGTGAGGTCGGGCAGTACGGAGGTGTAGGTGTCGGCGGTGATGGTGATCGAGGAGTGCCCGAGGAGCTCTTGGACGATTTTGAGGTCGGTGCCGCCGGCGAGGGCGAGGGTGGCGGCTCCGTGTCGGAGGTCGTGGAGCCGGATGGGTGGGAGCTGCGCCGCGAAGGCAAGTCGCTGGAAGCGGTAGCTCAGGAACGAGGGATGGATGTCGCTGCCGTCTTCACGGGTGAAGACGCGGACCGAGTCCGTCCATGCTGGGTCCCAGCCGTCGCGTTCGCGGTCTTGCTGGCCGCGCCACCAGCGCAGGACGGCGATGGTGACGGGGTCGAGGGGGATGTCGCGGACGCTGTCGGCTTTCGGGGTGTCGCCGGCCACCTCCCAGCCGTGGAGGACGAGTTGCCAGGAGACGTGCAGCACGCCGTCGTCCAGGTCGATGTCCGGCCACGACACGCCGCAGGCCTCCCCTCTCCGTAGCCCACTGAACACGATGAGGTGCAGGCAGGGGGAGAGTCGATCCGAGGTCACATCATCGAGAAAGGCGCCGGTCTGTTCGGGTGTCCACACCATGACTTTGGACGGCCGGGGTGTTTCCTTCCAGAGCTTGAACTGGCGTACCACGCTTTTACGGGCGCGTTCGTCGAGCTGGGAGATGGCGCGGCTGTACCCTGCCCACCAGTTCTCGGTCCGCGCCCGTGTCCACACGAGTGCCTTCGGCCGCTTGCCGGACGCCAAGCTGACGTGCTTCGCCGGATTGCTAGCGATGAGTTCTCGCTTGATTGCGGCAGAAAGGGAAGACCGCAGAGTAGCGCGGATACGCTGTCGGGTCGCTGCGCTCGTTATTCTTTGCCGTCTGTTGAAATCGACCTCTTCGCCCCGGCTTGCACGTTCCCGTAGTTCCGTAAGCTCGTCGTCCGCTTCTTGTATTCGGTCGAACATGGCGTCAATCTGGCTTATCTGAAGCTTGTCGAGTGGAAGATGGCCGAGGTGTGGTTTGAGGTACACGCGGATATTGGACTCGTAGCCGTTCCGCGTGGTCTTCTTGATGTCTCTCTTCCCGTTGAGCCAATTATCCAGCCATTCGCCCACGGTGATGCTTTTGTCCAGAGCCACACCGGCGTTTACGCGTCTCCTGACACCATCGATGGTTGGAAGCTCCCCGCCGCGTGCCGTCGCTTCCTTGATCAGACTTCCGATCT
>NZ_CAKJTR010000300.1:0-3709 GCF_917627355.1 Protofrankia sp. Cj3
TGTCGCCGACGTCTCCCAGCGGCGCCCCGTCGACCACCTGATCGGCCAATATCACACCGTTGCCCGTAGCATCGCTGACCGTGATATCAGCCTCGGCCGGCAACTCACCGACCGCCTCCGTGAATGGCGCGGGCCCACCGCGGGTGGCGGCATCACCCGGCGTTTCTTCGCGTAGCCAGAGCGGTTCCGGGCCGCCGTCACAGGGCACTGCCGGACGAGCCGAACCGGCTCCACCCGACAGGAACCCGGCATGATGTGGGGGCCCTGGCCGTTTGGCCGAGGCCCCCATCATGCCGGTAGCCGTGATCCCGATTCCTGGTGCCGGGCGGCTATCGTCCGGTGGGCGGCGAGGCATTACCAGTCTCGCGCCCAGTCCAAGATCAAACGTCCTTTCTGGGTCAGGACGCCTCGTTCCTCAAACGACACCAGGAAGGACCGGATCTCGCCGGCGATCTCACTCCGGACGTCATTCTCACTGCAGGCGTCACCGAGTAGGCCAAGCGCGACCGCCAGCTCTTCTACCAGATCGACACGATCCGGCTCCCGGCGGTACAACACCCGGCGGATATCCGCCGCCATCCCGAACAGCCGGCGGGCTTCGTCGCTCTTTCTGGCGGTCACTGAGCGTGATACAGGTCAGGGGGGTGGGGTGAAGGTAGGAGTGTCCTCATCGGAGCCGCGCCAGAGGTATTCGGTCAGCCGCCGGCCTGCCTCCCGCTCCTGGGCGGGATTGGCCGGCAACGGCCAGCGCAGCTGCTGGTAGAGGACGGTGCGGTGCTGGTCGTAGGCTGCCTCGACCAGATCGCCGAACAGCTGCGCCCGCGCCGGTACGACCAGGACCACCGCGACCGCGGCGACGGCCAAGCCGGCCGGGACGGCCAGCAGGGTGAGTGGGGCGAACGCGCAGAACAGCAGCCCCCACACCGCTGCGGTCACCGCGGCGTCGAGACCGGCGCGGGCAGCGAGCAGGTCGGCGCGGGTCGTCTCGGGCAGCGCCGGCCACAGCCGGGGCCACAGGACCACGGTGTCCAGGCCGTACTTGTCGACTGGCCGGCGTTCGGCCGCTCGTAGGATGTTGCCGATCGGGGTGGGTAGGAAGTAGCCGGCCGCGGCGGGCCGGCGTCGGCGTCGGCGTTCCAGCCGGGTGTAGGCGGCCAACTCCGCGGCATGCGGGGTGGCCGGGGGCCGGACCCGGTCGTAGGCGGTCTGCCATTCCCCTGCGTCCGCGTCGGCCCGGGTGGCGAGCCAGCCGGCCAGCCGGTGGCGCAGCGGGTTGGCCCAGGCGGGCCAGTAGCCCTCCAGCAGCCGTAGCACCGGGGTGGCGGTATGGGCGACGACGACGCCGGAGGTGGCGACGGCAAGCAGCACCGTCACGATCACTGCCGTCTGGGCGGCGGTGCTGTGGCGGTCCAGCCAGGTGGTGTGGGTGCTCAGGGTGTGCAGACCACCACGGTGGTAGGTCCAGGCGGCCAGTCCACCCAGCCAGAACATCAGCGCCGGGATGGACACCGCCGCCCACCGGTCGGCGAGTTTGCCGCCGGCGGCCTCCCAGAACGCGGTCAGCACGGCGGGCTCAGCCGCGGACCAGCGGGGTCTGATGGGTTGGGCAGGCCGGGACCGGGGTGGCGACGTCGGGCCGGTACCAGACATAGTCGCCCTGCGGGCAGGCGAAGCGGGCGGCACCACCGACCGGCCCGGGGTCTCCCGGGGGGATGGCCCTGCCGCCGGGGGGCTGCCGGGACAGGTACTGAGGCTGGTGGTATGGCGGCCGGTAGTCCGGTGCGTCGCGCAGGACCGCGGCCAGGAACCAGGCGGTGTCCTCCTGGCCGTCGAGCAGTACCCGCAGCTGGCGGGCGGTGGCGACCGGGTCGGCCGGGCTGGTGAGTTCCGCGGCGAGCCGCTGGTCCAGCGCGTGGGCGGCTGCCGGGGCGAGCAGACGCGGCAGATAGGGGCGGATCGCCCGCGCCGCCTCGATCACCCCGGTGCTGTCGGTCTCCATCGATCCCCTTCTCCTGTGCGTTGTGGTGGTGTGGGTCCGGATGGCGGTGTCCGGGTGGTCGGGCTCAGCCGCCGACGTGGATGTGCGATGCCCACACCGACGGACGGTCCGCCCATCGGTTGCGCAGGTGGCGGGTTGCCGTGTGTACCGCGCTGGCAATGTCACCAGTGGTGGTGATGGCGGTGTAGATGGCGCGGGTGATGTCGACGGCATGCCCGTCGCCGATCGGCCACAGTGTGCCGATCACGTGACGGTAGCCGGCGAGCTGGAACGCCGCGGCTAGGTGGATCGCCTCGTCAGTGAGGCGTGCCCCGGGGCGGGCGGTTTCGCAGGCGGACAGGAACGCCAGCTCGGCGTCAGCGAGCCGTAGCCGGGCGACATCGACCACGCTCAGTGGCTGGTCGTGGAGCAGCAGCCGGCTGGTCGAGGGGTCGCCGATTTCGGCGGTGCCGTGGCAGGCGAAGTGCGCCCACCGGGCCTGGGGCAGGGCGGCCAGTACCGCCGGCTGGGTGGCCGCGGCGCCGGTGAGCACGCTGACCTGGCCGGGGATGTGTTCGGCGAGCCAGGTGGTCTCGGCCTGGGCGCCGGGCAGGTCGGAGGCGTCGGGGGTGTGCGGCATCGCCACCGCCACCATCCCCGCGCCGTCACCGCCGGCCGCGCCCGGGGTGCCTGCCGGGCTGGGGCGGCGGGCGTGGGTCAGCGCCCGGATCGTCGGGGTGTAGGAGGAGATCACCCGGTCGATGACCGTGGCGGGGGTGGGGTCGAAGCGGCTGCGATGGTGACCGGCGGCGTGCACCGGCAGAAACGACAGCAGCCCTGTGGTGCACCACCACACCTGCGGCCACGGCTGTCCCGGCTCGGGTGGGGCGTGGATGCCCAGGCGGTCGAGTACCGGGCCGGCCAGGCTGTCCCACAGCCAGCCGAGGACCTCGTCCAAGCGCTGCTGCCCGGCCGTCTGGATGGCGGGTGAGCTGGTGTCCGCGAGCGCGTCGAGGAAGCCGATCACCCGGTCGTAGACCGCCTCCGGTGTCAGGGCGGGCAGTGGCACGGGGTCGATGCCCGTGTGGGTCAGGAGCAGGGCGTGGGAGCCGAGCGCGGAGACCGCGACGACCACGATCGGGCCGTGGGCCGCCAGCGTTTGGAGCTGCGCCGCGGGCGGGGGCTGTAAGAAATTCGCGAAGCCGTCCAGCCCGCGGATCTCGGTGATCAGTCGGTCGAACGCCGCGGTCGCCGTCTCCCGCTGCGCCCGAGTCCTTGCTGCGGCGGTAGGGCCGGCGAACGTGGCCTGTCCGGATGGCTCCTCCGGTATCGTTTCTGCCACTGTGGGCTCGTCGGCCCGGTCGAGTTCCTCGCATAGATCGGCAAAGCGTTTCGCCATATCCGGGTGGCGGTCGGCGAGCGCGGTCACGTCGGTGCGGGTGTCCAACGCCTGGCCCAGCAGCACGCCCCGTCCCTGTTCGAATAACTCCACGGCCCGGTCGGTCGTACCTGCCTGGGCGCAGCAGGCCGCCGCGTCCGCGGCCAGCCCGCCCATCGCAGCCAGGAGATGTTCCCGGTCGGCGCGCGTGAGGCTACGCGGCACCACCCGGGCCAGCATGCCGGCTGCCGCGTCGAACCCCGCCATTGCCTCAGCCCACCGGCCCCCGACTCCGGCGGCATGCCCCCAGCCGCGTGCCGCTGCCGCCCGCACCCGCGGCGAGGCAGCCTCGA
>NZ_CAKJTR010000301.1:0-2003 GCF_917627355.1 Protofrankia sp. Cj3
GAGCAGACCATCGATGCGGACGTCACTGAGCCCGGCGACCTGCAGGAACGCGAAGAACCTCTTCAACGACCACACCACGTTGCCGACGCCAGCCGGCCTCCTCGGGGCGACCTCGACCATGAACCCGCGAACGTCGTCCGCAGTGACAGCGCCGAGAGCACGCCGGCCAGTCCGGTCAAGATAGGCCAGGAACTGGCGAATCTCGCTGACCAGCAGCCGCACCGACCCTGGCGCCAACTCCAGACCCGCCGCCGCAGCGGCGAACTGCCGGAGCACGACACGGGAACTCTCGCCGAGCACGAGATCAGGGTCTGGGCCCATCACCCGCCAGACCACCGCGCCGGTCGTCTGGAACTCCAGCATCATCCGGGCTGACTTCACCAGCGCGTTGCGCCTGTTCGCGCCGATCTCACCGCGGCGGGCGCGCTCCTGCTGGCACGCGACGAACTCCTCGACCACATCGGCCGACAGCGCGTCCAGGTCACGCTGGTCACAGAACTGCACGACGACATCGCAGCACTTGCGGTAGCGGGCGACCGAGTCGGCCGATAACCCCACACCCTCCACCACGCCGAGCACGGCCTCAGCCAGCCCGGACACCATCGACCCCATGGCATCGTCCCTTCATCCGATGGAGCCGCCAGTTCGGACTACATGGCGGCAGCATCAGCGTGAGCCGGCAATACCCCGGGCAAGGTCTCATCCGCGCAACTGACGCACCGGCTTATTCCGACAGGCCCGGGGTCGCCAGACCGTGTCAGCGCAGGTCCCGGGCCTGTCACACGCAGGAAGGAGCGGACATCGGAATAACCCGAGAATCGGAGTAATACCAATTATCCCGAGATCGGGATAACTGGTACTTCTCCGCGGCCCCCGAGCTGCTCGCCCTAGCCGAGCAACTCCTGGAGACCCGCTGGGGCGCACGGCCATGAGCAGCCTCGCTCCGACCCTGCAGGCATTCTTCACCGACAGGCTGGTAAAGCAACGCCAGGCCAGCCCTCACACGATCGGCGCCTACCGCGACGCCATGCGGCTGCTGCTGACCTTCGCCGAGCAGGTGACCGGCATCGCCCCGTCCCGCCTGCAACTCACGGACCTCGACGCGCCCCTGGTCGGGGCGTTCCTCGACCACCTCGAGCACGTCCGGCACAACAGCGCATCCACCCGCAACGCCCGGCTCGCCGCAATCCACTCGCTGTTCCGCTTCGCGGCGCTGCGCCACCCCGAGGATGCCGCCATCATCGCGCGGGTGCTGGCGATGCCGACGAAACGCCATGACCAGACCATCATCACCTACCTCACCGGCCCCGAGGTCGACGCGCTGCTCGCCGCCCCCGACCAGACCACCTGGATCGGCCGGCGCGACCACGCCCTGCTCGCCCTCGCCGTCCACACCGGCCTGCGCGTCTCCGAACTGACCGCGCTCACCGTCCCCGATGTCCGCCTCGGCCGAGGGGCGCACGTCCGTTGCCTCGGCAAGGGCCGCAAAGAACGGATCACCCCTATCAGACCGCTGCTCGCCACAACCATGAGCGCCTGGCTCACCGAGCGCGAAGCGCTCCCGGGCGACGCGGTCTTCTCGTCCCGGAAAGGCAACCAGCTGAGCACCGACGCCGTTGCAAGCCGCCTCGCTCGGCACGTCGCCAACGCGACGCCGAACTGCCCGACCCTGGAGGCAAAGAACATCACACCACACGTACTGCGACATAGTGCAGCGATGCGACTACTCCATGCTGGCATCGACATCACCGTCATCGCTCTGTGGCTAGGGCACGAGTCCGTGACAACGACGCAGGCGTACATTCACGCCGACCTGGCCCTCAAGGAGAAAGCGCTCGCCCGCACCGCCCCCGAAGGCACCGCCCCCGGCCGCTACCAGCCGCCCGACCCGCTGATCCGATTCCTCGAAACCCTCTAAATTATCCCGACACCGTCACCGGGGCCGCCGCCCGCACCCAGCGGCGGCCCCGCCAGGTCGGCATAACGAACGCGTCTCCATAAAA
>NZ_CAKJTR010000301.1:2433-4127 GCF_917627355.1 Protofrankia sp. Cj3
CGGCAAGCCCGGTCGGAGCGCGGAGGCGTAAGGTTCCCACGTTCCCCACAGGAGCCATGATCGGACTCGCGCCACCTACATGCCGAACGCCGCCCGGGCAGTAAACGGGTATCCCCCGGACTCATCCCGAAGCCTTGATCACAACCTCGGTTCTGACGTTGTCCATATTCTTTCGACACTTCGACAGTGGTTCGCTCTCGCTCGCCTTCCCGAACCGCACCTGACCCGGTCGTCCCCGGGCCTTTTCCGTCACGCTCACGACCCCGCCCGTTGAGGCGACGCCGCTGACGGTGGTTTGCGCCCACCACCCGCATGGCGACCACGGAGGGCCATACCTCCATCTCCCATGGAGCACCGCTCCAGAAGATTCCTGTCTATCTCAAGATCAGAGTCCCCCTTCACGCTCGTGGCGCAAGATCAACGAATACGAACGAGCCGTCTCAAAGCCCAGGTCAACGCTGGTAGCCGGGTTCTGGCACCCCACACCCTGCTTCCAGCACGAGGCAGGCGGTGCACTGACTGCTGGAGACCGCCCTCTATGCTGATTCAGGCGCCATCTCGCTGTTTCACCTCGACCAAGCGACAAGTTACGGGGGGACCTCGTGAGCAATATACAGCCTACCCCACTCTCGGTCTTTGTTAGCTATTCCCATCGGGATGCCGGCCTCCAAGCCGAGCTAAAGAAACATCTTTCCCCTCTCCAGCGAAGTGGACTTATTGGCACCTGGACGGACCGGGAGATCGTCCCGGGTCAAGAATGGTCCCACGAGATCGACGACCACCTAAACCACGCCGACATAATCCTACTCCTCGTTAGTTCAGATTTTATTGCATCGGATTATTGCTGGACCATAGAAGCGATGCGCGCGATTGAGCGGCACGACAGCGCGAGCGCTACCGTCGTGCCCGTTATCCTGCGCCCAGTCGATGATTGGATGAATGTTAGGCTTCGCAATGGAAGCACTCTAGGCAAACTCCAAGCCCTGCCCAAAGATGCAAAACCGGTTACCTCATTCAGGGACAGGGATGCTGGATGGTCGAGTGTGGTCGCCGGGATTCGTAAGGTCGTCGAGTGGCGGCAGACGGGAATCTCTGCCACCGGCGGGAGTGTCCCTATGCATTCCGCCCCAGGACCCCAGACTCTAGATCCCCAAATCGCCTCCTTTGCAAGGATCTCGATAGACGGCCAGAACGGATACTGGGCGGAGGAAAGCCCTGTACCCGCTGGGAGATATATAACTCCCGTTAGCCAGTACTTCCATGAGACACAGTTGGTGAAGTCTAGTCCACCGCCAACGTTCGACATAACGGTGATCAATAACGGGAAAGTCCCCCTCGTCGCATCTACCTTGGGAGTAGAGATAGTCTACGCGTCCCAAGTCACGTACGTCTACGGCATCCCGCGAGCGGCACGGATCCCAATACTTGACTATTACTCGATCGAAATGCCGAACCTGCGGAACATAACCGAGCCCCAGCAGAATTCCTGGGGCGAGGTTCCGTGGTTGCGCTTTGATATAGAGGTATCACGCGTACTACCCGACCCTATCTACATGCCCTCGAAAGCACCCTTCCGATTTCATCTCGAACTAGCAAAATACGGAGGTATGCTAAATGAGGTCATCTTGAATATTTGGCTTCTGACAGATGTTGGACGGTTGAGGTCGGCACCTCTCTATCTCCATAAGCACTAG
>NZ_CAKJTR010000302.1:0-649 GCF_917627355.1 Protofrankia sp. Cj3
CCCCGTCGAGCCGTTGCGGGGTCAGCGATCCGACCAGACCGTCATCGATCACTCCGGCGGTGTGGACGACCCCGGTCAGGGGGTGTTCGGCGGGGATGGCGGCAAGGATGGCCGCGAGGGAGCCGCGGTCGGCCGCGTCGCCGGCCACGACGACGACCTGCGCGCCGAGGCCGGTCAGGTCGTCGCGGAGTTCGCCGGCACCAGGGGCGTCGGGCCCGCGCCGGCTGGTGAGGACGAGGTGGCGCACACCGTGTGCGGTGACCAGGTGCCGTGCGAGCAGACCGCCGAGTACTCCGACACCGCCGGTGATCAGCACCGTGCCGTTCGGGTCCAGGGACTCTGGTAGGCCAACGGGCGCATGATCATCGTGTTTCTCCAGCGCCGGGACGTCCCGCGGGACGCTGGTCGCCGCTGGCTGCCCGGAGGTCGTGACCCGCACGAGCCGTGGCACCGACACCACACCGCCGCGGATCGCCAGTTGCGCCTCGCCGCCGCTGCCGGCCGCGGCCAGTGCGGCCGGCAGCGCGCGGGCGGACGCGTCGCTGTCGTCGATGTCGAGCAGGATGATCCGGTCGGGATGCTCGGCCTGGACGGAACGGACCAGGCCCCAGACGGGGGCGGAGCCGAGGTCCGGCGCCTCGCTGTCCGT
>NZ_CAKJTR010000302.1:986-2303 GCF_917627355.1 Protofrankia sp. Cj3
GGCGGAGACAGCGCCACGGGTGACCACCACGAGCCGTGAGGACTCGACCCGTCGCTCGGCGATCCACGTCTGTACCCATGCGAGCACCTGGTGTGCCGTCGTATGCGCGGTGCGCACGACAGCCGGGCGGTCCTCGTCGTCGGCAACCGCTTCCGGAATGCCCGAGACGAATACCAGGGTGGGCGCGGGCTCACCCAGGTCAACAGCTGTGCCGAGAGCGGCGATATCGGTGAAGACCCTGGTCTTGACACCGGCCTTGGCAAGAACGGAGCGCAGGTTCTGGTCGTTGTCACCGATGACCGACCACGCTTTGGTGGACGGTGGTTCCGGTAGGGTGATCGCCGTCCAGTCGACCTGGAACAACGAGTCCTGGTTCACCGGCCGGGCGGCGTTGATCTGCTCAGCCGAGACCTGGCGCCCGACCAGTGATTCGATCGAGAGAACGGGTGCGCCCGTCTCGTCGGCCGCCTGGATGGACAGTTTCTCCGGGCCGCTCAGCGCCAGCCGTACACGCAGGGCCGAGGCGCCCGACGCATGCAGGCGCACGCCCGTCCACGCGAACGGCAGATAGGTCCGGCCCTCCGGCGAGTTTCGCAACCCGTCGTAGGCGGTGATATGCACCGCGGCATCGAGCAACGCGGGATGCACGCCGAACAGCGCGGCGTCGGCACGTTGTCCGCCGGGTAGCGCGACCTCGACGAAAAACTCGTGCTCTCGCTGCCAGGCGGCGCGCAGGCCCTGGAACACCGGCCCGTATTCCAGGCCCACCGTGGTCAGAATGCTGTAGATGTCCTCGATATCCACTGCGGTGGCATCCACTGGGGGCCATTCGTCCAGGGTGAAGGGCGCGTCCTGGACGGTGGCGCTGGGAATACCGCTGGGAATACCGCTGGGAATACCGCTGGCGCTGAGAATACCGCTGGCGTGGCGGGTCCATTCCGAACCGGCCGGGGCGTCCGCCGGCCGTGAGTACACCGTGATCGAGCGCCGCCCCGCGTCCGGCGGTCCGACGGCCAGCTGTAGCTGGACCGCACCGCGTTCAGGCAGTATCAACGGCGACTGCGCTATCAGTTCGTCGAGGTTTTCGTAGCCGGCCTCGTCGCCGGCGCGGAGCGCGAGTTCCACGAACGCCGTACCGGGAACCAGCACCGAACCCATCACGGCATGGTCGGCCAGCCATGGGTGGGTCCGTAGCGACAGCCGTCCGGTGAACAGGAGTCCGTCGGCGTCGGCCAGTCCCACCGTGGCGCCCAGCAGCGGGTGCCCCGCGGGCCCGAGCCCCAGCGTGGCGGGGTTGCCGTTCGACGTTACCGGGTC
>NZ_CAKJTR010000302.1:2730-3807 GCF_917627355.1 Protofrankia sp. Cj3
GAAGCGGACCGCGTGGCGGACGTGGCGCACCCAGTACTCGGCGCTACCGAGTTCGTCGGCGGTGGCGAGCCGGCCGGTCAGGTTCGAGATGACCGGTATCTGGGGCTCGGCGTAGGCGAGCGTTTCGGTGATCTGGCGGAACTCGTCGAGCATGCCGTCGATATGGGGGGAGTGGAAGGCGTGGCTGACCGCAAGCCGTCTGGTCTTGCGGCCCTGGGCCGCGAACTCGGCGCCGATGCGCAGGGCCGGGATCTCGTCGCCGGAGATGACAACGGAGCTCGGCCCGTTGACGGCGGCGATACCGACGCTGTCGTCGTGCGCCGCGAGTGCGGTGAGCACTTCGTCCTCCGTCGCCTGGATAGCGATCATCGCACCGCCGGGCGGAAGAGACTGCATGAGCCGGCCCCTGGCCGCGACGACCCGTGCCGCGTCGGCGAGGGACCAGACGCCGGCGACGTGGGCGGCGGTGAGTTCGCCGATCGAGTGCCCGGCGAGGTAGTCGGGCCGGACGCGCCAGGATTCGAGCAGCCGGAACAGCGCGGTTTCGACGGCGAACAGCGCGGCCTGGGTGAACACGGTCTGGTGGAGGAGACCGGTGTCGCCGTCTGTGCCGGTGTCGCCGTCGGCGAAAAGGACATCGCGGACGGTGCGGGTGACCTGCCCCGTCAGCTGCTCGTCCAGCTCATGCGTGACAGCGTCGAAGGCGTTCGCGAACACCGGATAGGCCTCGTACAGCTCCCGGCCCATGCCGAGCCGCTGGCTGCCCTGGCCGGTGAACAGGAACGCCAGTTTCCCCGCCGTCGGCGCGGGGCCGGCGGCCGCGTTCGGTGCCGCCTCGCCGCGGGCGAGCGCGCCCAGGCCGGCCAGGAAGCCGTCCCGGTCGTCGGCGACGACGACGGCGCGGTGCTCAAGCGCGGCCCTGGTGGTGGCCAGCGAATACGCGACATCGACCGGGGCGAGGTCGCCATCGGCTTCCACGAACGACGCCAGACGTGCCGCCTGCGCCCGCAGCGCTTGCGGTGACCTGGCGGACAGCACCCAGGGAAGCGGTCCGGCAACGGCGTTCCCGGTCTCGTC
>NZ_CAKJTR010000302.1:4248-4897 GCF_917627355.1 Protofrankia sp. Cj3
TGCTCGATGATCACATGTGCGTTGGTGCCGCTCACGCCGAAGGAGGACACGCCAGCGCGCCGTGGCCGGCCGGTCTCCGGCCATGGCCGGGCCTCGGTGAGTAGCCGCACCCCACCGGCGGACCAGTCGACGAACGGTGACGGCTCGTCGACATGCAGAGTTTTCGCCAGCACACCGTGCCGGATGGCCTGCACTGTTTTGATCACACCCGCGACACCGGCAGCGGCCTGCGCATGGCCGATGTTCGATTTGAACGACCCGAGCCACAGGGGCCGGTCGTCGGGCCGGTTCTGACCGTAGGTGGCCAGCAGAGCCTGCGCCTCGATCGGGTCGCCCAGGGTGGTGCCGGTGCCGTGGGCTTCGACGGTGTCGATGTCGGCGGGGGACAGCCGGGCGTTCGTGAGTGCCGTACGGATCACCCGTTGCTGGGACGGGCCGTTCGGCGAGGTCAGGCCGTTGGACGCGCCGTCGGAGTTCACCGCCGAGCCCCGGACCACGGCCAGCACCTGATGCCCGAGGCGCTCGGCGTCGCTGAGGCGTTCCAGCAACAGCAGCCCGACGCCTTCGGCCCAGCCGGTACCGTCCGCCGCGGCGGCGAACGCCTTGCATCTCCCGTCCGGTGCCAGGCCACGCTGCCGGGCGAACTCGA
>NZ_CAKJTR010000303.1:0-3664 GCF_917627355.1 Protofrankia sp. Cj3
GGCGCCGGCAGACCCTGGACGAACGTCCGGCGGCGACCACTAAAAGGCTTCGCGGCTGGTCCCGCGGCTTGTCCCGCCTTCCCGTTGCCATTCACGCACGAACGCCGCGAGCTCCCGCACATCACGGACATCGCCGTGCGTCCGGGTTATCGCCAGCAGCTCGTCAGCCCGGTTCGATGCGGACGCCACTGTGCGCCCCCAGGAAATCCTGACCGCCTCGGTGGCCAGCGCACAGACCCGGTCAAGCTCAAGCCGTCCCTGCTGGACCAGGGCCAATGCAAGATCCAATCGGATCACCGAACGGAAACCGGGAGCATTCATCATGTCCAGCCGGGGCATGGCGATCTGTGCATGCTCCTCCGCGGCACGAGGCCGCCTGAGCAGGCACAACGCCGTGGTTGCGTTGTAAGCGACCTCCACCGGATGGAAAGTGTCGAAGCCAGGCCCAGGCGAGCCCCACTGTTCCACGGGAATCATGTCAGCAAGATCATAAGCGGTGTCCAATGCCTGGGCGGCAGCACGGACGTCGCCGAGCGCCGCAAGGGCTCGGGCCTCCTGGCAGACCAGACGCGCCCGTACCGGGCCGCCGCCGACATGGCGCAGCCCGTCCCGGGCAAGTTGCAGGGCCCGGTCCGGGCAGCCGTCGTAAAATTCGATCACTGCTGCGATCTCGCGGGCTGATCCTTGCAACGGGCCGTCCTGCGCCCACAGCCCGTCCGCGTATCCCTGCGCGGCCAGGGCACGTGCCGCGTCGGCCGTACCCAGTTTGAACGCCGCATCGGCGTGCAGGACGGTGATCCGGCCAGCAATAATCCGCAGCCGGCGGGCATCGGAGGCCCGTAGGGAAGCACCGCGCGCGAGACTGTCCAAGCCATGCCGCAGGCGAGCCGCCTGAGCCGCGACATGCGCCGGCGAGGTGTGCTCGTGAGCGCGCAGCAAAGCGGCCAGCCGTTCCTCGGCGTGCGCAAGCGCAACCTGCGACGGCGCCGCGGCACGTACATCCACCGCGTCCGCGAGCTGTCCATCGCTGAGGAGCACACCCACCACGGTGACCCCGGCATAGAGGTGCAGCTGCCGGCGGTCCGGTGCTGGCGGTGCATCAGCGATTGACGTGGGGAGAGCGTGATACTCGTGCTCCACACGGCCGGTCAGGGCCGCACGCTCGGTGCCGGTCCACCCAGCGGCCAGCGGATCATGATCTGAACGGTCGGCTGCCGGCGGGTCGGACACCGGGCGATCATCCACGGAAGGACTGGCCTCACCCGGCCGCGACACCGGGGCGGGTAGTACATAGGAATCCGGATGATCGTCTGGTGGTGTGCGGGTGGCCGGGATCGAAACGGCCCGCTCCTCGGGCCGGACTGGCTGCCCTGCTTCCACAGCCGCCGGCCAGGGACTGGCCGGGCAAGCTGACGGGGACAGTTCGTCAGCGTGGGACATGGCTACGCACTCCCTGGTGTCCTGTCAGTGAGGCCACAATGTGGCATTTCCGCGCCCTGCAATCTCTTTCAGTGTCAGGAATATGACTCAAGGTAACCCGAGGAGGCGCGCCGCGACATACGCCCAGGGAAGAGGGCACGCTCAGACCACGACACACACACAATAAGTTGACGTGTTGACTCAGGATAACTTAGTGGTCGCCGCCGGCGACCACTAAGAGCGACCGGCAATAGGGGACGCGGCATCGCTTTCCCAGCCATTGCCGCGCGATGCACGGGCACCCCGGCTCGCCGGTCGGCGCTCTGCACCTCCAGCGCATCCCTCCGCCGCCTCGCGATCCATCCACCCGCACGCCACTCCTTGATCCACACAACTATTACCGGTCGCTCGTACTGTTACCTCCGGTGAAAGTACGTCCTCCGCACAACCGTTGGGCCACATTTCTCAGAGCGTGTGTGAGATCGGGCTTTCGATCAGTGAGCCGCGTCCAGGCGCCCCCTGGCAAGGTGGAAGGCCGAAGCGATACCGGATGAGTTGTCTCGGTGTGGCCGACAACGCGGCCAGGGGGCGTCTGGACGCGGCGAGCCGGAATGACGATCTCACACGCGCTCTCAGGCATCCGGGTGATGATTCCCACGTAGCCTGGAAAGCCAGGCCGCCGCGCCGCGGAAAGCATCATCCGACGTGCCGGGCCGTATGACCGTAACCTGCCCATCCGCTCTCGGGTAGCTACCAAGGAACCGGACGTCAGCGCAGCTGCGGTGCAATGCCGAAAGCGCCTCGCCAACCCGCGCCTCGGCTATGTGGCCCTCGCAGTCGGCCGAGAAGCAGTAGCGGCCTAAGCCGGCACCGGTCGGCCTGGATTCCAGCCGGGTCAGGTTGATTCCCCGGACGGCGAACTCGGTCAGCATCTCCAGCAATGCGCCAGGATGGTCGTCGCGTTCGAACAGCACCACTGTGGTGCGGTCGGAGCCGGTGGGTGGCGGCGGCGCCCCCGGGAGGGTGACCAACACGAAACGGGTCTGCGCCCCGTCGACGTCCTGGATGTCGTCGGCAAGCACCGACAGGCCGTAACGAGGGGCGGCAAACGCGCCGGCAAGTGCGGCGTCGACCTCGCCGAGCTGGACGCGACGAGCCGCCTCGGAATTGCTGAACGCCGGTTCCCAGCGTGCGTAGGGAAGGTTCTTGCCGAGCCAGTGACGGCACTGCGGTTGAGCGTGCGGATGGCTCGAAACCGTGTGTACGGCGTCGAGGCCCGTACCGGGCCTGCCCAGGAGGGCGAACCGGACGGGAATCACGGCCTCGGCCTTGATCTGCAGGGGGGCGCCGACAGCGAACTCGTCCAGAATGGTCGACACCGAGCCCTCGACCGAGTTCTCGAACGGGACGAGGGCGGCCGCGGCGTCACCCTGACGGACCGCGTCGAGAACGGCCACCACGTCCGGCAGTGGATCAAGCCGCGCTCCACGAGCGATCACGAGCGTGAGCAGCGCCGCCTCGGAGAATGTGCCGGGGGGACCCAGATAGGCCAGCCGGATCGGCGCGGTCACGTCCGCGGCTCCACGTCAGGGGCCGGCGTGACCACGGCAATCTCGGCCGTGCCCAGCGGGTTGCGGACCGAGTCCGCCCGGACCGGATCTGCTGATCTCACCTTGGCGATCCTACGATCCCGTGACAGAGCGCATGAGGGGAGCCCGGCTCCAGCTGGTCATCCATCGCCTAAATCATGATCAGATGGTCGGATTCTCTCTCGCAGGGTGCGCGCCCGCTTCTCGATTCGGCACGGCACGGCACGGCACGGCACGGCACGGCACAGCGGCCATCGACGCAAAAACCATGATCGCAATGTCGCCGCAGCTGTTCGGCTGTTGGCAAAAATCGACATCAGTTGTCAGCGCCGCCCCTGATCCAGACGTGGGACGACCGGCCCCCGTAGGGTCGGAGCGTGGACACGGCGGATGTTCGGCTCCTGCTGGAAGCCGTGGCTTCCGGCACGGTCGAGCCGCACGATGCGCTGACGCGCATCACAGCCGGCCCGCTCGGCGACGGCAACGGCTGGACCGACCTTGGGTACGCCCGCGTCGACACGCACCGCGGGCTGCGCACCGGCGATGCGGAGGTCGTCTACGCCGCCGGCAAGACGCCGGCGCAGACGGTCGGCATCGTCGCCGAGCTGCGGCGCGCATCCGGCGCCGGCCATCCAACGCTGGTGACCCGCGCGGAC
>NZ_CAKJTR010000304.1:0-3644 GCF_917627355.1 Protofrankia sp. Cj3
GACGCGCCGCTGCCCCTACCCGCCGGTTAGCACCCCGTCACGCCCCGGGTAGCCCGGCCCGGCCCACGGCCGTCCCCAGCGGCCTCGCCCGGTCCACGGCCCTCCCGCTGGGGCGGTATCTTCCGCCCGCGCTGACCGCCGACGTCCGAGCCCCACGGTAGGAGCCGGCTCAGCTGTACATCAGGGACCCCGGGGTGGTGAGCAGCTCGCCGGTCTCCAGCCACGTCTTCAGACCCGACAGGATCATCGGCCAGCCGCCATAGAGCTCCTCGTTCGCGCCCTCGCGCAACTGGTCGTGGGTGACGGTCAGGCGGCACGAGTCGCCGCCGATCGGTTCGATCTCCCAGGTGATTCTGGAAGTGCCCTCACGTTTCACCTCGTCGCTCCAGAGCATGGTTGCGCTCTGGACGAGCCGGCGCGGCGGGTCGATCTCGAGGTTCTCCCCCTCGCCGAGCGGACCGGGAGCGCCCGGAGCACCCATCTCGTAGCGCGAGCCCGGTGTCCAGTCCGAGATGACCCTCGCGCCGAAGTTGTACTTGCTCCTGATCTCGGGATCGGTGATCGCCTCCCACAGCCGCTCCGGGGTGGTGCGGATGTAGATTTCGAAAACCTTCTCCATGGAATTCTCCAGTCGCTGCTTGATGCCACTGAGTGCGGCGGCCCAGGGCTCGGCGTACTTGCTCACCCACCGGTCGTGGACGAGCCGGATCGGGACCGGGTTCAGGAAATGGAGCTTCTCTCGTCCGCGCCGCCTGGTGACCACCAGGCCCGCCTCCTCAAGCTGCTTGAGGTGCTTCATCACGCCGAAACGGGTGATGTCGAACCGCGCCTCGAGCGCGCTCAACGTCTGCCCGTCCTCGCGGAAGAGCTCGTCGAGCAGCGCCCGCCGCGTCGGATCAGCCAGCGCTCTGAACACCGCGTCCACGCCCTCGAACATAGGTGACCATTTAGTCACCTGTCAACAGATGATCGCGCCGCGCGGTGGAGCCGTACTGGCCTGACCCGGCTGACTCCCGTCCCTGCAAACGCAGGCGTTCACGCGGGCCTGCCCCGCGCCGGCTTCGGCGGGCGGGGCAGGCTGGCGTTGATCGTCAGTGGGCGAGCGGGCGTGCCAGTGGGCGAGCGGGCATCAGCGTGCGAGCAGTGCGTCGAGCTTGGTGAACGAGCTGCTCCAGCCCTCGCGTGTCATGTTTTCCATCTTCTCGGTGAAAGGGCCCTGACGCAGCACCACGCGGGTCTTGCCGCCCTCGTCGTGGAACTCCAGGCGCATGTACATCTGGGCGATCCCCTCGAAACCAGGAATACCCTCCACCTCCTCGGTACCCACGAGGAGTTCGTTCTCGACGACCTCGGTGAACGTCGCGTTGACCGGCGAGCGCATGGTCGGGTCATCGTCGCTGACCATTACCAACCGCTGATAGCCGCCTACCCGGGCGTCGACCTCGACGGTGTCGCGGGGCACAGAAAACCCCACCGGGCCGAACCACTGCGCGATCTGATCGGGGTCGACGAACGCCCGGTAGACGAGCTCCCGGGGCGCGTTGAAGATCCGGGTGATGACCAGTTCGTTGGTTGCCGGGGAATCTGCCATGGCGCTGTTCCTCTCTCGCTTACGTGACTTACGGATGGCTGATGCCTGGGTGATGTCATGTCACTGCTGTTGCTGGTCCTGTTGCTGTTCCTCCGCGGATGGCGCCTGCGCTTGCTGGATGTGTCGAAGGTGCGCGTCGAGCCGCTCGAAATTTGCATCCCAGAACTGGCGATAGCGCTCCATCCACGTTGCGGCCTCCTGCAACGGCCCGGCGGTGAGAGCGCTCGAGCGCCACTGGGCCGTCCGACTTCGAGAGATCAGCCCAGCCCGCTCGAGCACCTTGAGGTGTCGGGAGATCGCCGGCAGGCTGATCGAGAAGGGCTCAGCCAGCTCCGTGACGGTCGCGTCCCCCTCCGCCAACCGGGCCAGGATCGCCCGCCGGGTCGGGTCCGCCAGCGCCGCGAAGATCGTACTGAGTCGATCAGCTGCCATCGTATTTCACCCTGACGTTAATTAATCGATGCGTTAAACGTAGAACTGGGGCCGCCGCGCAGTCAAGCGCCGGCTGCCCGCAGCCACACGCGCTGATCGGCGTGGACGATCCGTGACGAGTTCGCCGACATGCGCAAACCGTGACCGTCGTCGACAGAGACCACCGCCGCGACGTCCACCACCGGTGAGCCACCCTGCCAGCTGCTGGCCCGCATGCCCAAGGCGGTGCTCGGACGCGCCCTGGAAACAGGCCGCCGCTCTACGTCCAGATCCGCTGCCACCAGGACCACACACGGTCGCTTGCTCGTCGTCGCGTCCTCCCACCCGGTTGGCATACCTACATAATGTAGGTACATTCGGGGAGTGGAGACCATCGGGCTGCGGGAACTGAACCAGAACCCATCGAAGGCGGTGGCACGGGTGCGTGCCGGTGTTTCGATCCTCGTCACAGACCGCGGTAAGCCGATTCTGCGCATGGTGCCCGAAGTCGAAAACCCGGGCACCCTGGCGCAGATGGTCGCCGTCGGCGAAGCCAGGGCACCTGCCGAGCGAGGCATGCCGGACGTGGTCCCCGATCTGGCACCCGGCGTCGAGAGCCTGGCCGACCTTCTCGTCGCCGACCGCGACAGGGAACGACACCGTTGATCTACCTGGACGCCTGCGCCCTGTTGAAGTTCATCAGGCAGGAGAAGGAGACCGAAGCCCTGCGGGCTTGGCGCCGAGCGCTCCCGGATGGAGCCGAGTTGGTCACCAGCGAGCTGGCCACGCTCGAGATCACCCGTACTCTGGTGCGCGCGTGTGCGGACGTCCAACGCGTCCCCTACCTCGCTGGGCTGGCCCTGCGCGGTGTGTATGTCGTGGATCTCTCCAGTGCCGTGCTCGCCCGCGCCGTGGCCTACCGGCTCCGGCAGCTGGGATCACTCGACGCGATCCACCTGGCCACCGCTGACCCGTTTCGCACCGAACTGACGGATTTCGTCACCTACGACCAGGAATTGGCGGCGGCTGCCACCGACCTCGGCCTTCCGGTGAGCGCACCATCATAAGGCCGGCTCCGCACCCTGATCCTTCTGGAGGACAGCACCCTGGATCAGATCGCTCTCGAGGAATGACGCCTCGTCGACATCCTGGACGAACGCCCTCGCGGCGACCGCGGCTTCGATCATGTCGACGAGGCAGAGCTCATCACGACGCATAGAGGAGCCGGGCCTCCGCGAGCACTCGGTCGCGGATGACCCACTTCAGCCGGGACTTGGACACCAGGTCGACATGACGGCCGACGATCTTCTCCAGATCATCTCGAAGGTCGACGATCTCGAAGCCAAGAGTCGAGTCGGGCGCCAGCACATACAGCAGGTCGACGTCCGATCCATCGGTGTCCTCACCGCGGGCCACCGAACCGAAGACGGACAGCTCGGCGACACCGTAGCGCCGGCACACCTCAGCGATCTGGCTGTCACGAAGATCGACAGGCACGTAGCCATTATCCCCGTCGGACAGCCACAACGGCACGGCTCAGGTCCTGCCTTCGCCCGGCATAGGCAGAACCCTCCAAGCCGCCGGACCCGCACCATATTCCCTACCGGCCGAGTGGAGAACCCGGAGCGGAGCGGCCTGGTCC
>NZ_CAKJTR010000305.1:0-3629 GCF_917627355.1 Protofrankia sp. Cj3
GGGAAGGTCTGGTCGGAGACGATCACAGCCCGGCTGGCCGCGCTGCGGCCGGAAGTCTATGACGGGTGGAACGCCGAACAGCTCGCGGTCGCGCTCAAACCGCTGGGAATCGAAACGATACAGATCAACCGTCGGATCGAGGGAAAGGTCGTCAACCGGCGCGGCATCGACCGCACCCAGATCACCGCCGCGGTGGCAGAACGTGACCGCGGACGGCGTCCGGCATAGCCGGGGACGGTGCTTGCGTAAGCGACGCTCGTGCTTATGTAAAGCACCTCTGCTAGCGGCCAACACCGCCGCTGAACTGCGGCGTAGCACGTAAGCGCCCCGCCGGCGGGAAGCGGCAACGGGGCGGAAAACCACGCCGTGCGCCGGGTCCTGGCCCTCACGCCGCGACCCGGCGAAGACCACCCAGACAGTGGCTCTTCGTGGCATTTCCACATCCTGCAACGGGTCAGCCGCGAAGGAATCAACACCCCGGAGACATCCGCCTCACGTCCCACTACCACCGGCTCCCGTCGTCCGCATGAGGGGTCCTTAGCTGGGATTTGCTGTTCGTCCTCCTGGAAATTATGCGTCCTGGTGTGAGAAACTGGCAAGGAGAGAACGAGATGTCGACAGTTCTTGACCTGTTCTCTGGCGCGGGTGGCTGGTCGCTGGCCTGTTCCCGCCTCGGCCTGGAAGAAATCGGTATCGAGTGGGACCCCCGTACCTGCGAAACCCGCCGCGCCGCGGGCTTCGTGACGGTCGAAGACGACGTCGCCGGAGTTCGTCCAGATGATTACGCTGGCGTCGATGGGCTGATCGCTTCCCCGCCCTGCCAGCCGTTCAGTACCGCGGGGAAAGGCGGCGGGATCGACGACCCCCGAGGGCAGCTCGTCTACCAGCCAATGCGGTTCGCTCGCCGCATACAGCCGAGATGGATCGCCTGCGAGGAAGTTCCCAGCGTGTTACCTATCTGGGAAGGATGCGCGTTCGAGCTACGCCGTGCCAGCTACACGACATGGACAGGGATACTGGCCGCCGAAGAATACGGGGTGCCGCAGACCCGCCGCCGCGCGTTCCTCCTCGCTGTCCGCGGCAACCGTCCCGTCCACCCACCCGCCGCGACCCACAGCCGCTACCGGGCTCGATACTCACGTGACCAACCCGGGGTGCAGCCGTGGCGCTCCATGGCCGACGGAATCAGCCGCGGATTCATCGATCGGCCGTCGTTCACAGTGACGACTCGAGGTAATGCATGGGGCGGCACCTCCTCCCGTCTTACCATCACGGACACTCAGAACGCTGGCCGATGGAAAGGCGACACCGGAAACCTCACCATCGCCGAGTTCGGCACCCTTCAATCCTTCCCCGAGGACTATCCCTGGCAAGGTCCCCTGTCATCCAAGCTCGCCCAGATCGGGAACGCCATACCACCCGATCTCGCGGGCGTGGCACTCTCGGCCATCGCCACACCCCAGACCCGACACCTCGCCGCATAAATCTCACCGGAAAAGAGCCGGCAATGACCTCACCTGTGCCTCCTCACACCGATCACGCCGATCGTCTGGACATCCGCACGACGACCACCCCGACATCACCCGATCACGACGAAACGCGTGCCGGACCACCGACGGCCGCCGGGCGACATCCGGCTGACCGCCGACGTCGCGTCTCCGCCGAGGCGGTCCTCGGAGCCACACTGCCGGTGGTGATGGCCGCCGGGGTGTTCCTCGTCGCGTTCGTGCACATCCACGACGTTGCCCGGTGGGCGGGACAGCCCGACTGGGCGTCGTGGCTGATCGCCGCGTCCGTCGAACTGATGGCCCTCGCCTCGGTCATCGAGATCCGCCACCGCCGCCACGCCGGCTCCCCCGTCCGATGGCCAGTGACCACACTGCTTGCTGGCGTCGCGATGTCCGGCGCAGGGAACCTCACCGCTGCCGGCTCACACACCCTGACCGGGCCGCCCGGCTTCTGGGTGCCGGTGATGGCCTTGTGGCCGGTTGTCGCGTTCGGTCTCGTCGCCGGTCTCAAGGCAACCCGCCCGACATCAGCACCGCCGGTAGGCACCATCCCCCGCTCAGAGACCACCGACGACCGGTCCGACCGGTCAGGCCCCCTGGCCGAGGACAGCTCGATGCCCACCGGCCTGCCGGCCGATCTCCTATCGGTCGGACGGGAAGTGGCGGCGGAACTGGCCCACGAGCGCCGCCCACTGACACGCACGGCGCTCGCCCGCGGGGTCCGCCAACACGGGCACCGCTGCTCCACCGACCGGGCCACGCTCCTGCTCGCGGCCCTACGCGCCGAAAGCCCGGACACCATCACCCCGGCCGAGGCGGCGGAATCCAGCAGGCCCGGCCTCGATCGAGAAACCGTCTCCACCTACCGTAAGACTACCGATCACCCTGATGGTCAACGGTGAAAGACCATGACACCCCGCACGCGCCGCGCCATCACGGTGATCCTGCCCGACCAGCCACCAGCCATAACACCCACCCTCGCCGCCGCACTCCTACGGCTGCTCCACAACCTGGAAGCCGCCCGCACAACACGACACGCGCCGACCACCGACGAACAGCCCGACACTGATGCAAAGGTGGCCTGACAATGAAGTTCGCGTTCTGCGGCCGGGTATCGACCGAGGACCAGCAGGACCCGGAGTCCTCCCGAGCGTGGCAGCTCGCCCGCGCTCGGGCGCTGACCGAAGCCCACGGCGAGATCGCCGCCGAGTACTTCGACATCGGCCAATCCCGCTCGATCCCCTGGAAACGCCGCCCCCAAGCCGGCCAGCTCCTCAAGGACCTACAAAACCCGACACGGGGTTTCGACGCGGTGGTGATCGGGGAGCCACACCGGGCCTTCTACGGCAACCAGTTCTCCCTCACCTTCCCCGTCTTCGAGCATTACCGCGTCGGCCTGTGGGTACCCGAAGTCGGCGGACCAGTCGACCCGACATCAGAAGCCCACGACCTCATCATGTCCGTGTTCGGCGGGATGTCGAAGGGAGAACGAAACCGCATCAAGATCCGGGTGCGGTCGGCGATGGCCGCCCAAGCCAAAGTCGAAGGCCGCTACCTCGGCGGACGCCCGCCCTACGGCTACCGGCTCGCCGACGCCGGACCCCATCCCAACCCCGCCAAAGCCGCCGACGGCAAGCGACTGCACGTCCTGGCCCGCGACCCAGTCACGGCACCGGTAGTCGAACGGATCTTCACCCTGTACCTGAATGGTATGGGTATCTTCCTCATCGCGCAGACGCTGACCGGAGAAGGCATCCTGTCGCCGTCGGCATACGACCCGTCCCGTAACCGGCATCGCAGCGGGAAGGCGTGGTCCAAAAGCGCTGTGCAGGCGATCCTGACGAACCCGCGCTACACCGGCCATCAAGTATGGAACAAGCAACGCCGGGCCGAGACGCTGCTCGACGTCAACGACGTCGCGCTCGGCTACGAGACGAAACTGACCTGGAACAACCGTGAGCAGTGGATCTGGTCCGACCGTCCGACCCATCCCGCCATCGTCGACGCAGCCACTTTCACCGCCGCTGGACAACGACTCGCCCGCCGTGGACCGACATCCGAACGCCTCGGCCCACGTAACCACCACCCATACGTGCTGCGCAGCCTGATGGTTCACCAGCA
>NZ_CAKJTR010000306.1:0-3603 GCF_917627355.1 Protofrankia sp. Cj3
GGGGCTGCCGCCGGTGGATCCGCCGGCCGGTCTGTGTTCCCGTGTTCGGCTGGGTCGGGACTATTACGTGCGGGTCGACACCGTCGATTACTCCGTCGATCCGCGGGCGATCGGCCGGTTCGTCGACGTGACCGCCTCCCTCGACACGGTGGCGGTGACCTGTGACGGTCAGCCCGCCGCCCGGCACGCCCGTTCCTGGGCCCGCAACGGCACGGTCACCGACCCCGAGCACGCCGCGACCGCCGCGCGGATGCGCCAGGCGCTCGCCGAGGACCGCCGGCGGCGGGCGGCGGCGACCCGCCATCACGGTGACGGCCATCCGGTCACGATGCGGGCGCTGCCGGACTACGACGCCCTCTTCGGTGTCGATTTCACCCACCAACCACCTGGGAACACCCTGGAAGAGAAGAAAGCGAGTAGCGAGTGACAGCGACCACCCTTTCGGTGGAACCCGCCGGGAGATCACCCGACGGCATGCCGGCGATGATCTCCTATCTGACCCGGGTATTGAAGACCCCGACGATCGGCGCGTTCTGGGAAGAACTCGCCGTCCAGGCCCGTGCGGAGAACTGATCCTACGAAGGATACCTCGCCGCGCTGCTGCAGCGCCAGGTCGCCGACCACGAGTCCAAAGGGACCGTGATGCGGATCCGCACCGCGCACTTCCCGACCGTCAAAACGCTGGAGGACTTCAACCTCGACCACCTGCCCTCCCTGGGTCGTGATGTGCTCGCGCATCTGGCTACGAGCACCTACATCGCCAAAGCGGAGAACGTCGTCCTGCTCGGTCCGCCTGGCGTCGGGAAGACCCATCTCGCGATCGGTCTGGGAGTGAAAGCCGCTCACGCCGGCTACTCCGTGCTGTTCGACACCGCCAGCAACTGGATAACCCGTCTCGCCGACGCCCACCACGCCGGGCGTCTCGACGACGAACTGAGGAAGATCCGCCGCTACAAACTCATCATTATCGATGAAGTGGGCTACATTCCGTTCGATCAGGACGCGGCGAACCTGTTCTTCCAGCTCATCGCGTCCCGCTACGAACAAGGCTCGGTCATGGTCACCTCGAACCTGCCCTTCGGCCGCTGGGGCGAGACCTTCTCCGACGACGTCGTCGCCGCCGCGATGATCGACCGGCTCGTCCACCACGCCGAGGTCCTCACCCTCGCCGGCGACTCCTACCGCACCCGCGCCCGCCGCGAGCTCCTCGCCAAGGACCGACCCAACCACAACTGATCAACCAGACGTGGGGGGTCAAGATTCAGAGGCCTGCACGGGGTCAGTTTTCGCGAGGCCTTGACAGTGGGCATCCGATCCGGGGCGGTTCACCGGGATGAATCCGCAGGCGACGGCCCCAGTACCGCCCGGCACAGATCAACAACGGATCGGCGGCTCGACACCGGCCCTCGACGAGACGAGCAACGATCATTCCACAGACGCGGTCGAGCGCCTGTGGATCAGTGGCGGTGACCTCCCTGAGCTGCGCCACGATTGCCGCTACATCGACGTCCACAGGCCCCCTCGGGGCACTACCGGTGACAGCTGTATATCACGCTGTGGCCGCCGAAGTTGGGTGCACGGCTGTTGCGGTGACTCGATCGGGCCGGCAAGAGAAGATCTTGAAGCGTCCCCTGCCCCTCCAAGCACGTCGCTGTTATCACCGCTGTCTGTCCGTGGTGTTCACCGTGTGCGTCTCGGCTCTCTGGTGAGCTGCACCACTACCCGTTCGGTGTTCGGGGGAGGGCGTCGCCTCTGGGGCTTTCTGTCTCGTCCGACTGGCGAACGGTGTGACCCTCGGTGGCGAGTCCGCGTCTTTCGCGTGCCCTGTGCTGCCGCCCTGGCGGTTGTGGGGACAGCGCCGGCTCGGGGGGGTGCCAGCGCCGTCGCCACAGGATCTCATCCTCGGGGGGAAACACCCGTGCGGAACGGTAATTTCCCCGGGTCGCGAGAGAACCGCCCGCTGCTACGCCACGCGGACGATGGCTGGCCTCATGCTCGGGCGCTACAAGACCATCAGTGTTCGGGCTGGGCGGTGTAGGAGGTGAGACGGGCGAGGAGATTCTCGGCCGGCACACCCACCTACAGATCTATTCGCGACAATGGCCGGCAGGATCGAATTCGTGATGTTCATGAACCAGCAGGATCTGGCTCTCCCAGGACGTTCTCGAAGTAGCCGAGGCCAGACCGAGGGAGGACCTCCAGAGCGGTGGTGTAGCGCAGGGTCTCGGTTTCCCACGCGTGATAGCCGCAAATCCAGGCGGTCAGGACGTCGACATAGGTGGACACGCTGGCGCACTGCGTGGCGGAGAGAGCGAGATGGGTGCACATGGCTGGGACCTCGCGAGCCAGCTCCTGGAAACGGGTGCAGCGCCGGTGGACTTCTCCTTGAGCTGCGGCGATCGCCTCCTCGCGGGTGCAGTGCTGGGTGTGTTCGAGAACCAAGACGACGTTGTCCATGTCCCCGCGTGCTTCCTCCTTCTCCAGGGAATACACGTCGTTACACATCAGCGTGATGTCGATGGCGATCTCCCGCATGATCCTCAGCTGCGGACTATGGAACACGGCCGGAGGCAGGGTGAGGCCCGCCGCGCGTTCCCCCAGGGACAGCGGCAGCGCTGTCCCGGCGATGCCCCGGCGGACCTGGAGGTATTGCTCCATGTCGGCGGGCGACCTACGGCGCCGGTTGACCGCCTCATGGGCGTGGGCGGCGAAGTAGTACTCCCACTCGCCTGCGACCCGGGCCGCCCAGCCGGGGGAAGCACCGTCGGTGCTGCGCCGCCAAAGGTCAGCGAACGCGGCCGAGCATGGGTCGCCGCCGTGGCGCGGCCCGGTGCCGTGGAAGATATCGATCAGGCTCTGGCACACCCGGGCGACTCGGTCGGGCGCCGAACCCAGGGGGCCGTCGAGCTGGTCGTCGAAGACGAAGAAGAACGCCATCGCGTCGGTGCACAGATCCAGCCCTGGGCCGGTGGCGTCGGGGAAGCCGTAGGCGGCGAGCCGGGGCATGTCCCATGAGGAGTACCAGTCCATCGACCGTTCGCCGCCGACCAGCCCGTGCCGGCGGACCCAGTCGAGGTTGCGGACGCGTGTGCCGTCCATGCCCTGGTGCATGCGGAGCGGGAAAGGTAGATCGAATGCGACGTCCTGCGGCATGGACCCTCCACACGCCGGCCGCCCGCTGGCTCACCGGCTCCGCATGAGGTGTATCCCAGATCGGCCCCCGCCGAGGCTGATTCATGTGAGATTTCTGCAAGAAGGCCCGTTCCTCGATCGACGTCAGCGCAAGACCGCTCTGGATTGAAAGGTGGTTTCCCGCGCGGTCGCCGGCTTACGACCGACGCCCGGCGGCGAAGAGCAGGGCTGACGCTCATCAAGCCCCCGATGACTCCCTGCAAAGCGGGCTCCATGACAGATCCTCCGCCGGCACCCAGAGGGCCTCAAGATCTCGACGGCCGAATACCGCGGGGTTCGAATAACAGCACTCCACCAGTCAAGTAGGATTTGTGGCTCTCGGCAGATTGCCGGAGAACGCGTTTGGTCGCTGACGGCTAGTGATCTGCACATGTGACTTAACGTGACCACACTTGGGGGCTCGGCCCTCCG
>NZ_CAKJTR010000307.1:0-3537 GCF_917627355.1 Protofrankia sp. Cj3
GTAGTCACCGTGTTCGTGGCCAGGTAGTCCTCGGCGATCCGGTGTTTGCGTTCCCCCCGGGAGCAGTCGATGACCGGGACATGGTTGGCCCCCGCCCAGGCGCGTACCCGGCGGGAGAACCGTCCGGCCATCCGCATCAGGCGGGTGTTGTCCAACAGCTCATCCGAACCGCCGTGCAGCCGCCGCCACCAGGTCCGGAACCCACCCGGGTTATGCCCCAACGGGTAGTAGGCGTTGAGCACGATCCGGTCCACACAGTCGTAGCTGCCAGTCAGCAGATCACCGCACCGTGCACTGAACCCATCGATCATCCACCGAAACTATGATCTTCGAAGCGGTCCGTCAGCACGCTGTCCCGAAGGGACCACTGATATTGAGCGAAGTCTCAAGATCATCTTAGAGGGCTTGGGCGGGCGAAGCCGCGAAGGATGGGTCAAGTTCGGGGTGTGCAGGTCAGGCCGCGAGTCCGGCGTGGTGGATGAGCTGATCGACGGCGGTGTCGTAGGCGTCGGCTGCTCGGCGTAGCGGTGGGGGGTCGCTGTGGCGGTCGGCGAGTTCGGCGATGCCAGTGCGTAGTACCCGGTTGTGGACGCGGGTGAGGAACAGGGCGTGGCGCTGGCCGGCGGAGTGAGCTGGTAGCGGTGGGTCCTCGGGATGCGTTCGATCAGGCCATGGAGGCGGAGTCGGCGCAGGTCGTAGCTCATCTGTCCGCTGGTGATGGTGCTCGGGTCGCGGCCGAGCAGGGGCGCGAGATGCTCGCGTAGGTCACGGTTGGTGAATCCGTGTGGCAGCAGACGAAAGACGAGGATTCCGGACAGTAGGGCCTGGACACGACAGTCGGTAAACCGCATGCCGGCCACCCTGCGTCCGGTGTCGGTGATGATCGGGTCGGTGATGGCCGCGAACGCGGTGTGGCCGTCGGTGGGATCGTGGCTGATGGTCTGGACGTCGAGGAGACGTCGGTTGGCGGTGAAGCCGACCCGCCGTAACGCGGGGAGATTGACCAGCCGTTTCCCGATGTTGAAGTCGCGCGTGTTGTTGATGGTGGTCTCGGTGCGTAGCGCTTTTCCTTCTTTGTGGTACTGCTTGATCGTGGCGTGTTTGTCGTCAACGTGCAGGCTCGGGGTGACGCCGTCGGTGATGACTCGGGTCCGGAACCGGCCCGGCGTCGCACGTGGGCCCGTGCGGACCAGACGGCGGTCGAAGACGAGGCTGACCTGGTCGGGACGGCCGATGTCGAGGTTGTCGCGGATGACCTGCTCGAAGAAGACCCGTCCGGAGACCGGTCGGTCGAGGGTCTGGGTCAGGGAGAACTCGGCTTGCAGGATCGACAGGTCGTAGTGGTAGCCGGCGTCACGGTCGGCGGGGGTGAACGGATGCGGCAGGATCGCCAGCCACTTACGCAGCAGCGCGTCGATCTGATCCGGGCCGAGCCGGTCACAGATCGTCTGAAGGCCGGCCGGGTCGTCAACCGCGGCGAACGCGTTGTCCAACGGGACGAAGCCGATACCCGCCTTGCCGGCCTGGCGCTGCGCCCAGTGGTTCCCGTTCAGGCACAGCTTGGCGTTGTAGGGGAAGTACGAGCAGAACTTCAGGAAAAACGGGCCGAAATCCTCATCGACGCAGTAGAAGTAGAAGTGGTTGACCATCCCGGTGGTCTTCACGATCCACGGGTAGGTCCTGCCCTGGTCGTCGCGGCGCTTCTCGGTCCGGAACAGAGAAGTCTTCTCCTGGGCACGGCCGATGAACACTACCCCCTCGGTGGCGGTGAACCGCGTCAGATGATCGTGCATCACGTCGTCCTTGCGCTGCCCCTTGACGAAATCGACGATCGGAACGTCGTGGTCGGTGGCGAACCGGCGGACCGCGGTCACGAACCCCTCGGTGATCGCCGCGAGCGGCGCCGTCGAGGCCACAGGCATCCCGAGCTGGCGGCGGACGTAGCCGACGATCCCCAATGGGAACTGGAGCTGGGGCACATAGACGTTGAGGTACATCCGGTCGATGCACTCCACCTCGAAGCGCACGTGACGGGCCAGGACGTCAGCGACAGTGCGGGGTAGCGTCATCATCAGCTCCGGTCCGGGACGGTCGGCTACGGCCAACCGCCGCCGATCAGCGGCATTACAACGGGTTCATCGTCAACCCGTCACACCGCCCGGCCGGAGCCCTGCACCACAGCCGGACCACAGACACATGCCTTGTCGGGCTGGGGCGGAGCCTCGTTAGCTCAATAGTTCTTTGCCGGTCTGGGACGGGGCTGGTCGCTACGTCTGGTAGTCGGTGAGGTGGACGAGGGCGGCGGTGTCGTAGGCGTCGGTGGCTGTCCCGGTGGCCAGGCGGGCGTCGGTGTAGGTTTCGCCGGCCGGGTCGTAGATCGCAAAGGCCCAGGTGTCGTCGCCGAGGTATTCGATGCGGCAGAGGCGGATCTGCTCGTCGTTCTCGTCGCCGACGCCGGCCCAGGCGTCCATGTAGCCGGAGGCGCCCCGCCAGCGGATGGTGATCTCTTGCAGGCCGGGGTAGGTGTGCGACGCGTGGTGGTCGACCGCTCCCTCGACGAGACCCTTGACGCTCTGGGGCGGTACCGGGACGGCCGGCGGCTGTTCTCCTGACGGGGGTGGAGGGGCGGAATGGGTCGACGTGCCCGGCCGGTGCGCGTGGAGCTGACGATCAAACGGCGGTGGAAGCTGGAACGGATCGTGGCCGCGGGCACCAGCGAGCAGCGCCTGGTGCTGCGGGCGAGGATCGTGCTGATGGCGGCGGAGGGGACGCCGAACGCGGCGATCGCCGCCACACTGGGCTGCTCGTTGCCCACGGTGCGGACCTGGCGTGGCTGGTTCGCGCTCCGTGGTGTGCCGGGCATCTTCGACCGGCCCCGTTCGGGGCGGCCCCCGGTGCACGGGCCGTCCGCTCGCCTGGCGGTCGTGGCGACGGCCACCACCGCCCCGCCGCCCGGGCAGGCCGAGTGGTCCCATGTCACGATCGCCGCCCACCTGGGCGAGCGCGGCCTGCGGGTCTCGCCGGCCACGGTCGGCCGGGTGCTGGGCGAGGCCGAGGTGCGCCCGCACCTGGTCCGCGGCTGGCTGCACCGCGCCGACGACCCGGCGTTCTGGGCGAGGGCCGGCGAGCTCTGCCGCCTCTACCGGAACCCACCGGCCGGGACGGTGCTGGTCAGCGTGGACGAAAAGACCGGGATCCAGGCGAAGACCCGCAGGTATCCGGAGATCCCGCTGCGGCCCGGCCGGCCGGCACGCCGCGCGTTCGAGTACGTCCGCCACGGCACCGTTTCGATCATCGCCGCGATGGACGTCGTCACCGGCGAGGTCGTCGCCATGCGGATCGGCCGCACCACCTCCGCAGCCTTCACCGCCTTCCTGACGATGCTCGACGAGCAGACTGACCCGGCCCTCCGCATCCATCTGATCATGGATAACGGGTCCAGCCACACCGCACGGGCCACGAAGGCCTGGCTGAAGGCGCACCCACGGTTCTCCGTGACCTACATCCCGAAGCACGCCTCCTGGCTGAATATGGTCG
>NZ_CAKJTR010000308.1:0-2976 GCF_917627355.1 Protofrankia sp. Cj3
TATTCGCGGAAGCCGTCCTCGCCGTGCTCGCGCCCGACACCGCTGATGCCGTATCCGCCAAACGGTGTGTCCGGTGACAGGTAGAACGATGGTCCGATGTTGACGGTCCCGGCCTTCATGCGCTTCGCGAGACGCAGGGCACGCTCCGGGTCCTGCGTCTGGATGTACGACGAGAGCCCGTAGCGGGAGTTGTTGGCGACCCGGACCGCCTCATCGTCGTCGCCGTCGTACCGCACCACGGTCAGGACCGGCCCGAACACCTCGTACTGGGCGATCTCAGCGTCCTCGTGCACGTCAGCGACGACGGTCGGCTCGTACCAGAAGCCCCTGCCGCCGGTCGGTGAAGCGCCGCGACGCCCGCCGACCGGCACCCGCGCGCCCGCGGCCCGGGCCCGTTCCACGAGCCCCTCGATCCGCGCCAGCTGCGCACCGTTGATGATCGGCCCGACAATGTTCGCCGGGTCGGTCGGGTCGCCCCACGGCAGCGCTCCGATGGCGGCGGTCACTGCCTCCAGCACCTCGTCGTACCGGGAGGCGTGTACGACCAGCCGGGTCGCGAGCGCACACCCCTGCCCGCTGTTGGCCATGCACATCCCGACTGTCATCGGCAGCGCGACGGCCAGATCGGCGTCGTCGAGGATGATGTTCGCGGACTTTCCGCCGAGCTCCAGGCAGACCTTGCGGATGCCGACCGCCGCACGTTCGTAGATGCGCTGGCCGACGGCTGGTGATCCGGTGAAGTGGTACATGTCCACCCGCGGGTCGCCGGTCAGTGCCTCTCCTGCCACGGCTTTGTCGTGCGAGCTGATCACGTTCAGCACGCCCGGCGGCAGGTCGGTGTGCTCGTGTGCAATCTTCGCGATGAAGGCCCCTGTCAGCGGTGTGTCCGGAGCGGTCTTGAGCACGATGGTGTTGCCGGTGGCCAGCGCGTGTTGGATCTTCCAGATGTCGGTCATGAACGGCGCGTTCCACGGTGTGATCGCCCCGACCACGCCATACGGCTCGTACCGGACAAGACGGTTGCTCGGCAGGCCAACGCCCTGGTGCACGCCGAAGTCGCGTTCCCACGGGAAGCGCCCGATGAGATCGTTGAAGTACGACATGTCATCGGTCATCACGTCGATGTGGGCGCCGATGTTGGACGTCGGGGTGCCGGCTTCGGCGATCTGGATCTGTTTGGCAACGGCCGCTTCCTTGCGTAGCGCATCCTGCAACTGGCGCAGGACCCGCTCGCGGAACGCATGGTCGGTGGCCCACAGGGTCTCGTCCGCGGCCCGTCGGGCCGCGGTGACCGCGGCGGCGACATCTTCGGCCTGCCCGTCGGCCGCCGTGCCGACGACCGACTCGTCGCTCGGGCTCAGGACGTCGAAGCGCCCGCCGGCGATCGCCTCGCGGAACTCCCCATCGATGTACAGCCGGCCCTCGGGTACTACGTCGAGTGTCACATCTTCCTCCAGATGACAGGCGGATCCGATATCGCACCGCGGACAGAGATGAAAAAACCGCTGCTTGAGAGCGCCCGGCGCCAAGGGCGCGGCGGCGCCGGGCCTGCTCGTAGCCGCCGGGCCTGCTCGTATGAGAAGGAGCGCTGAACGGGTGCCGGGGCCGTTCAGGCGACCGGGAAGGTGATCGGTAAATGAATCGCGGCGCGTACACCGTAGTTCGTGTACAGCACTTCCTTTCCAGGAGCGATCGTGTATTCGGGAATACGCCGGTGGAACTCCTCGAGCGCGACGCGCAGCTCGAGGCGGGCGAGATTGGAGCCGAGGCAGCGATGCGGGCCGGCCGCGAAACCGACGTGCGCGTTGTGCGGGCGTTCGAGCTCGACGGTCATCGGATCGGGGAACGCGGCCGGGTCGAGGTTCGCCGCCGCCCACACCACCTCGACCTTGGACCCGGCCGGGAACCGGCGGCCGTGGACCTCGATGTCCTCGGTCACCCACCGATGCCCGAGCGGTACCGGTGACTCGAAGCGCATCAGTTCCTCGATCGCCTTGCCGAGCAGCGTCGGGTCTGTCAGCACCCGGTGGCGTTCGGCAGGGTGCTCAGCGAACCAGGCGAGCATGCACGACAGTGAGCAGGTGACCGTGTCCAGGCCTGCGATCACAAGTAGATAGCAGATATCGATGATTTTCTGGTCGGACAGTCGCGCGCCGTCCACGCTGGCCGTCAGGAAGGCGCCGATCAGGTCGTCCCGTGGGGGCTCGGCGCGGTGCTCGGCGAGGACGCGCGTGAGGTAGTCGTACATGCGTTCGCCCGCCGCGCGCATGTGCGCCTGCTGTTCCTCCGCGGTGCTGCCCTGTGGCCGGACGACCGCTTCCTTGAAGTCCAGGAAGATCGGAAGGTCGTCGGTGGGGAGACCGAGGAGGTCGATGAAGATATGCGTGGGCAGCGGCGCGCACAGGCTCGTCAGCAGCTCGGCCTCACCCGTGTCCACGAACATGTCGATCAGGGCGTTTGTTCGTGCTCGTATGGTCGCCTCCAGCCGCGCGACCTGTTTTGGAGCGAACAACGGATCCAGCAGTTTGCGGTAGGTGCGGTGCGCGTCGCCGTCGAGATCCAACGGGATCAGTGGGCGCTGGGCGCCCATGTTGTAGTGCGTCCCATCGGTGGCGCGCACCGCCGGGTGACGGAGGAACTCCGTCATCTCCTCGCGGCGGGTGATGACGAGGGTGCCGTCCGGGCGGCTCGGCGTATCCTGCCCGGCCAGCTCGCCGAACGCCTGTTGGGGATGGCGCTCGTCCCACGAGCCCAGCAGGTGGGCCGCACAGAAAAGCGGCGGGATGATGGCCTCGGCAGTCATGTCCGTTCCTGATCTCCAGGTTCATGGTTTTCCAGCAAGGCGATCAGCCCGCCAGGTCGGTGGCCTGCTTGGGACGGTTCTCCACGGCTGGCCGGGCCAATCCGGGCTCCTGCTCTGCTGGCGGGCTCCGCGTGTCGAGACGTGACCGGTAGGAGCGCCCGGCAACAGGGGTG
>NZ_CAKJTR010000308.1:3203-3681 GCF_917627355.1 Protofrankia sp. Cj3
CGCTCTAAGCCGGATAGGGCCGAAGCGTCGGGGGACACGCGGAGCGTGTCCCCGGCATCGACCCGGGTCTACCGTCACTCGCATCAGCCTTGATCTCTCTCGCGGTGCCCGGCGGCTGACTGGCCGTTGGGCACCGTATGCCAACTGGTGTAAATAGATTGATGAATATCGCGTGGGTCACACTGCCTGGCTGGGAGGTTCGCGTCAAGGTATCGTTGATATCTAATTAAGGATCTTGTGGATGTGACTGGCGCTGGCGCGTTCGCCGCTTTCAGCTGATCTCCGTTGTGGATCTTTCTGTTCTCCGGCCCGGCAGCGAGCGCCCGTGCCCAGCTCCTCACTGTCCGGGCCGCGGGAGGCAGCGGACTGCTCCGGCCGCGTGGCGTGTTGGCGGAGGTGGTACGGCGCTGGCTGGCCCTCCGTTCCCGCGGGCGCCGTGGATTCCGGTTGCCGCTGGACGGAGCCGGCAGGCAGGGGC
>NZ_CAKJTR010000309.1:0-3400 GCF_917627355.1 Protofrankia sp. Cj3
CTCCCGAAACCAGGAGACCGTGGTGTCGAGACCGGTCCGCAGGTCGACAACTGGTTCCCAGCCGAGAACCTCGCGGGCCAGCGATATGTCCGGCTGCCGGATCGTCGGGTCATCCTCCGGCCGCGGAATGAATGAGATCTTCGATTCACTCTTGGCGACTTCACGGACGAGCTCGGCGAGCTCGATGATCGACAGCTCATACGGGTTCCCGATATTCATCGGACCAGGATGACCAGAAAACATCATCCGCACGATTCCCTCGACCAGATCATCGACGTAGATGATCGACCGGGTCTGGCTGCCGTCACCCGCCACCGTCATCGGTTCGCCGCGCAGCGCCTGGGTCGCGAAGGCGGGGATCGCACGGCCGTCGTTAGGGCGCATCCGCGGCCCGTGGGTATTGAAAATCCGGACGATTCCGGTATCCACACCGTGGCTCCGGCGGTAGGCCATGGTGAGCGCCTCGCCGAACCGCTTCGCCTCATCGTACACACCCCGCGGACCTACCGGGTTGACATGGCCCCAGTAGTTCTCCGGCTGCGGATGGACCTGCGGGTCACCATAGACCTCCGAGGTCGACGCCAGTATGAAACGCGCGCCTTTTTCCTTGGCCAGGCCGAGGGCGTGCAGCGTACCGATCGAGCCCACCTTCAAGGTGTGGATCGGCAGATTCAGATAGTCGATCGGACTTGCCGGCGACGCGAAGTGCAGCACGTAGTCGACCGGACCAGGAACATGGACGTAATCCGTCACATCACAGCGGATCAATCGGAAGCACTCGCGGTCCGCAAGATGAGCGACGTTCACCGGGGTCCCCGTGACGAAGTTGTCCAGGCAAAGGACCTCATGGCCCTCGGTCAACAGCCGCTCGCACAGGTGTGATCCCAGAAAACCCGCACCTCCGGTGACAACGCTTCTTTTCATCAGGCCCCCTCCTGGTCATCGGTATTCGGTCCGCGTGACGATACGCGCACGAAGTCCCACGCCCGCGCGGAACGCACGAGAAAGCTCGGCGGAACACCATCGAGAACAGACCCGGCGGCAGCGGCCGATGGTTTACCCACCGATAGTTCGCCGCCATGCGGATGAAGCAGGACGACCACCACGTCACCATTGCCGCCGGCACCGCGGTAGACCTCCGCCGGAGCATCTCCCAGCGCCTGGTCCAACCAGGCCAGGAGGGCCTCCAGGCAGCCATCGGCCGCATGGGCCTCCCACATGCGCGTCACATCAACCACACCCACATCTTCGACCACGGTGGGCAAGGCGGGACCAACGAGGTACCGGCACGCGACAAGGCCTGGCCACAGAGCGCACGATCACAGTCCCGCTCGCGCCTGGCAGGCTTCAGGGCCGCTCCAGCGAAAGGGTCGAGGAAGCGGACATGTCCAGCAAGGACGGGGTGACACCGGCGGCGGCCTGAAGGGAGCCCAGCGCGGCGACCATCGCGCCATTGTCGGTACACAATCCAGGCCGGGGCACCCGCAAGGTGATACCAGCGGCCGCACAGCGCGCCGCCGCGAGCGACCGCAGTCTGCTGTTCGCCGCCACTCCCCCACCGATCACCAGGGTGTCGACCCCGTGCGACCGGCAGGCCGCGACGGACTTGGCCGTCAGCACATCCACAACAGCCTCCTGGAACGACGCGGCGACAGCCGCGACGGGTATCGGCTCACCCGCCCGGTTGCGCGCTTCCAGCCACCGGGCCACCGCGGTCTTCAGCCCGCTGAAGGAGAAGTCGAACGTACCGTCGCCCGCCTTCGCGCGCGGGAACGCGATCGTGGGGCTCCCGTCACGAGCCGCCTGGTCAATGGGCGGCCCGCCGGGGAACGGCATCCCGAGCAGCCGGGCAACCTTGTCGTATGCCTCGCCCGCGGCATCGTCGACCGTGGCCCCGAGCGGGATCACCGCGCCCGTGGCGAGGTCCGGCACCAGCAGCAGGGAGGAATGCCCGCCGGAGACCAGCAACGCCATGGACGGGCCGGGCAATGGCCCATGCTCAAGGGTGTCCACCGCGACATGCGCGGCCAGATGATGGACCCCGTAAAGAGGGACGCCGAGCGCGAACGCGTATGCCTTGGCCGCGGCCACTCCGACGAGCAGCGCCCCGGCCAGGCCCGGACCAGCGGTGACCGCGATCGCGTCCACGTCACGATGGCGCAGCCCCGCCTGGGACAGCGCCCGGTCGACAGCCGGCACCATCGCCTCGACGTGCGCACGGGCGGCGATCTCCGGAATCACCCCGCCGTAACGCGCGTGCTCGTCCACGGATGACGCGAGGGTGTCCGCGAGCAGAAGCCCGCCCCGGACCAGGCCCACTCCGGTCTCGTCGCACGAGGTCTCAATACCCAGTACCAACGGCCCGTCACCCCGCACCAACGGCGCGTCACTCCGCGCCGGCGGGACGTGGCCGGCGCGGACCCCGCTCACCGGGACACCGTCGACTCCACCGCGTCAAGCATCTCGCCGTAGTCACGGGTGTCTATGTGACGGGCCGACATCACGTAGGCGTCGGCTCCCGACGGCTGGTAGTAGCCCCTGCGCAGGCCGAGATCGACGAAGCCGAACCGGTGGTAAAGAGTTCGGGCCGTGCTGTTGTCGGTCCGTACCTCCAGGTCACAACGGCGCGCACCGCACATCCGGGCATGGCGCAGCAGAGCGGCCAGCAGCCGGGTGCCCACCCCGTTGCCGCGGGAGTCCGCGGTGACGCCGAGAGTCTGCACATAGGACTCGCCGTCGTGGACGGCAAGCCCGCCGTAACCGACGACTCGCCCGCCGCGCACAGCGGCCAGATAGTGCCGCGCCAGTCCCTGTGCCAGCTCCGACCAGAACAGCTCGGCCGTCCAGGCGTCCTCGGCGAAGATGTCCCGTTCCAGCTCGACAATCTCATCGAGATGCCACCAGCGCAGGCGCACAAGCGCCACCTCGCCACGCCCAGGTGCCGGCGAATCCTCGGTCACCGTGTCTGTCCTGATCGTCAGCTGGCCGGTCACACAGCCACCGCTTTCGGCGGGCGCGGTTCGGCCGCGTCCGGCCGGCGCAGGTACAGCGGGACGAGCGGCGCGGGCGGGCGGCCGGCCAGAACGCTCGCGCCGGCCAGGCGGGCGAGGGTGACCGGGGACGGATACCCCGGGCCGGTCGCCGGCTCCACCGGCTCCACCGGCTCCCCGAGGCTGGCGAAAACGTCCGGGTACAGCTGCGCACCCGGTCCGGCCACCCGGCGGACCGCCATCTCCCGCAACTCCTCGACAACGCTCCCCGGTCGGCCCACGGACGGCCCGGCCACCCGCTCACCGCTGTCGTACACCGCCCAGTACACCTCCCGGCGCCGCGCGTCGGTCGTCACGGCCACCCTGCCCGACGTGTCGGCGCCGATGCCGTCCAACGAGCACACACCGTA
>NZ_CAKJTR010000310.1:0-1733 GCF_917627355.1 Protofrankia sp. Cj3
CTTCTGAGCCCGGCATCCTCGAGATGCGGGTTGCCGCCACTGTCGACCCACAGCCCGACCACGGAGCGCTTGATCGCGGTCAGGGTTCCGAACTGTAGCGGAACGAAGATCGGCACCTGTTCGTTGACCAGTTCCTGCACCCGCTGCCAGGCCTGCTGTCGCTGGGCCGGGTCGACGGTGGCCAGTGCGTTGCCGTAAAGCGTGTCGAACGCGGCGTTGTTCCAGTTGCACTCACAGCGCCCGGTCAACAGAAACGAGAGCTCTTCGGCGGGATCCGCGGGATAGGACTGGAAATTCGGAATAATCTTCCCGGGAAAAGATTTTCCAGCCGGGTAGAAGATTCCGGGCCAGGAGGCTATGTCGGTATCCGTGATCTGCAGCTTAATATCAATCTTGGCAAGACTGGCCTGCAGGATCTGTGCGCTGGTGCTCCACTCAGGATACTGGTTGGCCACCCCCCACCAGACGAGGGTGCTGCCCGGACCGACACCGGCCGCGGTGAACAGTGCTTTGGCCTTGTCCAGGTCGTAGGTGTAGTCGGTGAGGCGGCCGCCGTAGCTGGCCTGATTACTCGGCAACGGATCGTTTGTGGTGGAGATGATGCCCTGATTGAAATACGCGGCCTTGAGGATCGCGCGTTGGTCGGTCGCGTAGGCCAGCGCCTGCCGGGCCCGCACGTTGTCGAAGGGCGCTTTGGTGGTGTCCACCTCCCAGCTCACATACTGGCCTATGACGGCGGGCTTCACCACGGTGAGCCCCGAACTGTTCTCGACGGTCGTCACCTGCGAAAGCGGCACCGACCAGAGCGCGTCGAGGTCGCCGGCCTTCAGCGCGGTGACCGCGGCGGCCGAGTCGGCGGCCTTGACGAACTCGATGCGGTCCAGTTTGGGAGCGGGGCCGAAATAGCTCGGATTCCGCTCCAGGGTCAAATGATCATCGGCGGAGAATTTTCTGACCCGGAACGGCCCGGTGACGGCCGGGCTCTCCGCTATACTGGCCAGCGAGTTCGTGTCAACAATCTTCACCATCTGGATCGACGCCGGGAACAGGGCGTTCGGAGTCCTGAGCGTGAAGACGACCGTGTTCGCCTCGTCCGCCCGCACGCTGACAATCGGTGCCACGTTGTTCTTGAGCTGGGTAACCGTATCGGGGTTCTGGTAGTACTTGATCGTCGAGACGACGTCGTCCGGGGTGAGCACCTTCCCGTTGGAGAACCTGACGTCCGGCCGTAACTGGAAGGTCCAGGTCTTCAGATCCGCGGAGGACGACCACGAGGTGGCCAGGTCGGGCTGCAGCTTCCCATCACTCCCGGTCTTGACCAAACCATCCCATAACAGGCTGAACAGCACCTGCTCCCAGGCGTTGCCCTTGGTCACTGGATTGAGCGTCTTGATGCCCTGGGCCGCGCCGATGGTCAATGCGCCACCAGCCTTCACCGCATCGGTCGGGCCGGGCCGCTCGGGGCCTCCCGCACTTCCACCACATGCCGCCAGAACTCCAGCACAGAAAGTCGCTGCGGCCGTCACGGCCGCCAGCCCGATTTTTCCCACGATCACAATCTCTCTCCCCGTCTCACTCTGATCATGATGGGACGCCGCCGCTCCAGGCCGGCAGGCGCGACTTAGAGCGCCCGGCAATAGGGGACGCGGCGTCACGGGGCCAGGGCACGCACCTCGCCGCGTTGTCGTCGGTCGCCACCCAACACCAGGGTGGCTCCCTCCTCCGCCTCGCGA
>NZ_CAKJTR010000310.1:2237-3890 GCF_917627355.1 Protofrankia sp. Cj3
CCACACCCCTGTTGCCGGTCGCTCTTGCTCGAAGGCGGCGTCTCCCCAAAGGCAGTGCCTTCGAAGGCGCTGCCTCAAAAATTTTCACTCAATGAAAATATATTGCATACAATGCAACCAGCGGCTCGATCGCCTGTCAATATCTCTCTCGGTCCGCCTGGAGCAACCGGCAACAGGGTGCGCGGCATCGCGGGGGTGGGGCATCGCGGGGGTGGGGCACATCCCTGTTACCGGGCGCTCCACAAGTTCGCCGCTGATGCCTCTGGGAGATAACTGTTTTCATCAGATGAAAACGCGCCAGCGGCGAGGAGGCGACCAGCCGCGGCATCCGCCGGCCCGAGGAGGCCACGGCGTCGCCTGGCCCGTGAAAGCCGGGCGCCCAACTCGGTGGGCGGGTTCGGGCTGATGTTGGCGGGCCGCTGCCGTGGGCCGGAGCACCATGTGACGATCAGAATTCTGGCCGCGAGACAATGCTCGGGTACTCGCCGCTACCAGCCATGCGGAGGTGGCGTTCTCCCCGGACGGCCGCGCCAGGCCACCGGCGATGACGAAGAGCGGGGACGGCTGTGGGCGTCACGCCGAGCTGCCCGCCGCGAGTCGTCGAGCGACGAATCGGCGGCCGCTGGTTCATGGTTGCTCGCCCCAGCGGCCGCCGACAGCCGTTCGGTACCTCCGGGGATCAGGCTCCCGGGACGGTCACATTTTTCTCGTCAAACCCGAAACCGTTGCTTGTGGCGCTTCGCTGCAGACCGGCGAAACTGTTCTCGCTGGCGTCGATATCCGCCTCGGTGGCGGTACCGCTCTTCAGCTTGTCGGTCAGGTTCGAAAAACTGTCACTGATGGACTGAACAGCGTTGCAGAGCGAGGGGTTCGCTTCCGCGAAGCCTTTGGCGACCTTCAGCTCGTGCACCGTGAAGACGCCCGCCACCGCGGCTTTGACGAAGGTGCGTTTCCGCTGGTCGGCCCCGGCCTTGAAGCCGCCGTTCTTCAGCGGCTTGTAGATGTACCGGTGGAAGGCGCCGAGGCCGAGGCCCGCGTGCAACGCGAAACGGGTCTTGGCGAAAGCACGCGTGTTACCGGCCGTCGGGCAGGGCGCGTTGTCCTCCGGATCGCTGTCGTCGGTCGCGCTGGTAGTCGCCGCGCTTCCCGAGGAAGATCGAATCTTGCTCGTGCCGGTGCCGCAGCCACCGACAAGAACCAGAGCCAACAGCGCGGCCATCAGGACCACACCGCGCCGGACGTTCCGCGAGGCCATTGTGTTTCTCCCTTTCCCCTGCCGGACGACCTCGCCACCATCAGGCGTCTGGGAACAGCGAATCTCCCAACCGCCATCGAGGTCCTACGACGGACACCGTATTACCCGTCGGCCCACTCGTAAAAATTCACCTAGTTTAAAGATCTTGCTGTAGGTGACGGGTCGTGGGCATGACTGTGGGCCACGCCGGGCGGGGCCGGCGCGGCGGGGTCGGTGGAGTGCCCGTCAGGTGGGGACGACGGCGGCCGGTGGCATCCAGGGAGTGCCGCGGAACGCGAGCCGGAGGGCGTGCATCGCGGACACACCGTGCTTGCGGGCGGTGGAGACGTAACTCGCGATCTGGAGGCGGCAGGCGGTCGCGGCCTGGGAGGTGAGCCGTCCGCTGATCTTCTGCTGGG
>NZ_CAKJTR010000311.1:0-3353 GCF_917627355.1 Protofrankia sp. Cj3
CGTGGCTTTTACATGTTTTTTTGCTGCCCGTAGTGGTCGGCTGCGGTGGTGGAACCGGCCGCGCGCCCGCCCCGGCCGTGTTCCCGGCTGCGACAGCGGCGCGCACCCCGCCGTCGCAGCCCCGAGGAGATCCCGCGGCTGTGTGCGCGGCGTTCGCCACCACAATCCACACCGTCGACACCGCCATCGACGCTGGGCCCGGAGCCGCCTACTACCGGGCCCGCCCCTACGTCACCGCCCGCCTGTCCCAGCCGATCAACGGTGTTGACGTCGACGCCCGCTGGGCGCAGTGGGCCGCTCACCGCGCCGCCACCACCGTCACCGCCACGGTGCTGGCCGCCGAAGCGCCCCCCGACAGCCTGGTCGACGCGCACCGGGCGGTCCGGGTCACCGTCACCCCCCGCGGTGTCGACGGCTGGACCGGCCCGACCCAGACCCGGATCGTGTTCTGCCAGCTGGCCGCCGACAGCGGCGGGTGGCGGGTCGACTCCTACACCACCAGCGGCTGACCACCGATGCCTGGCCGTGCCCTCACCCTGATCGCCGCCGGTGCGGCCGCCGTCCTGGTCGGCCTGCCGCTGGCGCTCCTGCTCGCCGTCACCGTCCTGCACGACCGCACCGACACCCCGGCCGCCACCGCTGGCGGTCCGCTGCGCGCCGCCGCCGTCCCCGCACCCTACCAGGACTGGATCATCGTGGCCGGTGCTGGTGACGACCGCTGTCCCCCGCTCAGCCCGGCGCTGCTCGCCGCCCAACTCGCCCAGGAGTCCGGTTTCAACCCGCGCGCGGTCTCCGCCGTGGGCGCGCAGGGTATCGCCCAGTTCATGCCCGGTACCTGGCCGACGTGGGCTGTCGACGCCGACGGCAACGGCACGGCCAGCCCGTTCGACCCCGCCGACGCGATCATCGCCCAGGGCCGGTTCATGTGCGCGCTGCTCGCCGACACCGCCGACGGGATCGCCGACGGCAGCCTCACCGGTGACCCCGTCAGCCTCGCGCTGGCCGCCTACAACTGCGGGCTCGGCTGCGTGCGCGCCGCCGGCGGCCTCCCCGCTACCCCGCAGACGTCATCCAACGTCTCGGCGAGCCTGGAGAGATCGACCCGTACCGGCGCAGCCGCGGCTGGGTCAGGGGGTGCGTATGGATTCGCCACAAGCGGGCCGAGTCCGAGCGCTGCGACCTCCGCCGGGTCCAGTACCTCCCGCAACGCCCGCCGCGCCGTCGCGAGCCGCGTTGCCGCCTGGTCTGATTGCGCCGCCTGGCCGATCTGATGCCGCTGGCGTCGGATGAACCACTCGACGATCTGCGGGGCGAGCATCAGCGCATTCGTCACATCCCCGATGGCCTGCGCGAGCTGATCGATGAGCTCGCGCAGGCCATCGGAGATCGGATCGGTGTTCGGACCCCCGTCCTGCTGCGATGCCATGCGGCCCCTTTCTGTGCTGTGACGGTCAGCGGCCCGGACTACGGGCAGGCGCAGAGGCGACACCCGGCCGGGCAGACGGTGAGGGCACCGCGGTGCCCTCACCTGGGAGAGGCAGGGACGGGAACGCCACACCCCGCGGACTGCCACCCCGCGGGGTGCCGGCCGTCGCGGTGGTCTTTTGTTGCAGTTCGGCGAGCCGGTGTGGGACATCCTGAGCAAGTGGCGCTGCGGCGTCGTCGGCCCGTGAGTAGACAACTTCGTTGGTTCGCCGGCTGTAGATCGTAATCGATCCTGTTGGGCTGATTTCTATCCTGTTTCCCTTCGTGAGAGCGATAAGGCCACCATCGGGAGCGCACCTGATGAAGTCCTCGCGTGGTGGGTACATCCGGCCGTCGAATTTCAGATCTGGATTCGGGTTCTTCGGTACACCGCTGAACTCGTCTTCAACCGCCTCCAGCGTAGCGTTTAACTGCGCCAACGCCTCGTAGGCGCTGGTCGCTGGAGGCAGCTCGTTCAGCCTGTGGTACATAATGGCCAGCCGTTCCGGTAAGGAGAGCGGTCCTGGCTCTTCCTGCTCCTCGCTCATCACTGTCCCGCGTCCGCGGTCCGAAGTACATCTCGGATAACAGCCAATGCTTCCTCAGCTGAGGAGACGACCTTCTCATGACCGGTGAATCCCTGCTCCTGCAGCGGATCAACGGACACTCCCCATTCGGCATCACCTGGTTTCCCTGCGATAGATGCGTGGTGTCCGTCAACGCGGATGTCGATGACGACCGCTCCGGACGGGAAGGATTCTACGGTCGCTGCCACGTCCTTCCCGATAATCGATGTGGCCAGTGCCGTGTAGATCATTATTGCCGGCTCCGTCCTCTCCGCCACATGGATGTCGATGGTGCGTCCCTCAGGGTCGCGAAGAACGTGATTGCCAGGTTCCAGGGGCAGATCGAAGTCGCTATGGTAGATGGTAAGGCCAATGCGGATTCGTCCGGTCACTTCCCGGCCACCTGCAGGATATAGTTCGAGGACCGCCCCACCGGCCAATGTGGCCGCATAGTGTTCAGGACCGGAGCCGTGGCGTTCCCGCTCGAATACCAGGCCCAGCGTTCGGTAGAATTCGCGGCAGGCAGACACGTCAGAACAGTAGAGAACGATGAGGTTGATCTGCGTTTCTGTCATCTCCGCATTGTATACATATCTGATCTGGATAGTTGCGGAGGGGAAGGATTTACGGTAAAGCACCGAGGCGCGTCCCGGCAGGGGCCGAAGCGGTGTACCGCGGGGACGATGAAACGGTGGTAGCTTACCGTGATTCCGCAGCGGCAGATGCGGTCGCGGCGATTATGCGCATCCCGACGAACGTAGTGAGGTCGACCTGGTCGTGTATGGCGGCAGGTCGCACTCCTTGCGCGCGCCGATCTGGCAGCGGGGAGAGCTGTGGGCGAAGCGGGCTCGAGCCCCGGGCGGGCCAGTCCAGCCAGCGGACCGGGTCGCCAGGACGGGCATCCATTCGGTAGGCGCCCTGCCAGACCAGTCAGTTCTTCGACGAGATCACCGCAGCGCTGGCGCCGTGTTCGTTGTCTGGCGACCTCCTTTGTTGACCATGGTGTAAGTGCCGAAGGGCTGCCCTGGTCATCGCGCCTGGGGCGGGCGGCGTGTGCGCTGCCGATGTCAATCAGTTCCACGCTGCTGCTTCCCGCCTGCTCGGCGCTCAGATCGGCGGCTATGATCATGACTGGAACGGACTCAAGTTACCGGCAAGTACGGAAACTCGGGCTAGCCAACGGCTTCGCCTCCTGCGGCGACCCGGCCGCGCTGCAGACGATCTGCGACCAGCTCAGCCCCGGTGGCTGGGAAGGCTGAGATCGACGCTGCACGCCGCATCGCGGTCGCGGTCTTGCCCACCGCCTTCGGCCCATGGATCGAC
>NZ_CAKJTR010000312.1:0-2380 GCF_917627355.1 Protofrankia sp. Cj3
CCACCCGTTATCCCCCGCTCCGACTCAGGCTTGCCTTCTCCGATCTACTCACGCGAGTTGGCCGACCTAACTGGCTTCAGGCCCACTGCGCGTGACCATCTCCGGCCAGCAGGTTCCTAAGGGGTAACCGGCTGGCCAGGTATTTCAGGTTCGGTGTGACTGCCGGTTAGTTATACGTTGGCAGCGATGACGTGCCATTCACGGGTGACGTTGGCGTCAACCGGGTCGAAGCGATGCCCGCATCGTGCTGAGAGCAGAGGGTTCCGCCCCATCCTGACAAGGCATGCTTCTCAAGAAATTACCATTCGCCGGTGGCGCTGTCAATTTTGAAATCCACCCCCAGCAGGGGAATCCCCGTGTGTTCGGTCAGACGGGCGCAGCCGCGGACCACGGATTCGGGCAGCACGATCGGATGGTGGTCGTTCCCACCCAGGATGGCGCGGTAGTCGACCGGTGGACTCGCACGTCCGGGCCGACGATCCGTTCCTGGAACAACACCGGCGCCCGGCCGAGCCGGTCCAGAAGCGGGTCATGGCTCGCCTCATACTGCTGAGCCCAGGTCTTGGCGGCGCTGGTGCCTTTGAAGATGACGCCTCCAGGGCAGTCCGCGATGAAGACGCGTGCTTCGTCCGGGATGGAGGACAGGCGGGTCTTCGGGGCGGACCAGCCGCCGACCGCGGCCAGCGTTACCGAGTGCAGGAGCTTGGTGAAGCCGGTGGCCTCTCGCAGTGGAGGATTCATGACCCTGATCGGCAGGTGTTCGAACAGCCTGAGGTTCGGGATCGAGCCGGACGCGCTCAACGACGACCGCTGCGGCCGGGCACTGGAGGCGCTCGCCGAGCAGGCCGACGCCGTCGTCGGCTCGATCGCCGCAGCCGCGATCGCCGTGTTCGGCCTGGACGTGTCCCGGTTCAGCTGGGACCTGACCAGCATGTCCGTGTCCGGCGCCTACAACGGGGCCGATCCCGACTACGAGCGACCGGCAATAGGCTCACTTCAGACGGCGGGTGGTGGGCCGGGTGGCCCAGCGGTGGGTGGTCCTGGCCCTCCGAATCAGACTGCGGACGGTGACGAACGCGGCGGCCAGGTACAGGTAGAAGTCGACGACCGCCGCGTCCTTCTCGGTGCAGCGGCGTAGCTTTCCGTAGCCGTTCATCCACGAGTGGGTACGTTCCGACACCCATCTCTTCCCGACCTGGATCGGGGCTGGAACCCCTTGTCTGGCGATTTCGCCGACCATGCCGTGGTCGTCGAGCGCTTTCCGGGATGGCTTTCCGTCGTAGCCGGAGTCGAGGTGCATGGTGGGGTGCTCGGGCAGGGCGCCGACCTGCTGCTTGACCTCGGCGATTGTGGGTGCCAGCAGGGGTGAGTCGTGGCGGTTCGCCCCTGCCGCGACGACGCCCAGCGGCAGCCGGTCACCGTCGGTGGCCACCGGCCGCTTCAGCCCGCCCGTGCGTCGGTCCACGGGCGACGGGCCGGACCGGTGTTCCTCACCGAACGGCGCGCCCGCGTGCGGCTGCCCGCCGTCGACCTGGACCTCGACACCGGCCGAGCCCGGCTGTCCTACCGGCGCGCTGCGGAGTGCTTCGAGCAGGCCAGCGAGAAGCTGCCCGGTGGCCCGTGGACGCTGCACCAACTACGGCACTCCGCACTCACACACGCTGCCGAGGTCGGCGCCAACACCTCCACCCTGCTGGCCTACTCCGGCCACACCTCCGTCGCCTCCCTCGCCCGCTACGCGAGGGTCTCTCCCGAAGCTCTCGCCCGCTGGCAGCAGACTCGCGATCCGGCGGCGCGGCGCCGCTGAGACTGGAGACGTACGTCAGCGGGCTGCGAGGCGATCGGTGAGCTCGATCGTCGCGAGGTACCACCAGAAGATCCAGTCGAGGAACTCGACGCTGTAGTCGCTCTTCTTCTGTTCGTTCTGGTGTCGAATCGCGAAGTTGTTCGCGATCGAGAATAGGTCTCCTTCGTCCTTGCGGAGGAGCTCCGATTTGATCAGAGGGCGGCGTTCCTCGAGAATGCCAGCAAGGACGATAACCGCCGATCTTTTGGCGTGTTCGTCCGCGTGGCGGCTGCGATAGAGGCTGATGGCGTGACGAAGCCGGTCCCCGATGAGGTCGGTTCGCTGGGCCATGGCGTGCAGCAGATCCGACCGGGCCGGGTCGGAGCCGTTGACGAGGCGTCCGATGTCATCGCCCTCCTCGGCCAGGCGCAGCCTGAAGTGACTCCGATCGAGTAGGTTATTGACCCGCCAGCGGTATAGGACGCGGCCGGCGTCGAGGGAGAAGTCCCCGTGGTGCCAACCGCAGCCGGCGTAGTTGTGCATCCAACGCGTGCGGGGGCGGGCGATCAGGTCGTGAAAGACCTCGATCAGGTC
>NZ_CAKJTR010000312.1:2530-3502 GCF_917627355.1 Protofrankia sp. Cj3
ACAGAAGGCGCTTGGATCATCTTCGAGGCGCTGCGGTGACAGGGGCCACAAGTCGGGTGTACCCAGGGCTGCGGCGAGATCGCTCTTGGTTAATAGAGGTAGCTCAACGTAGTTGACATCGGTCGGCCTCGCTGAGCAGGCAGGGCGGCAAACCTCCTGCCGTTACGGCGTTTCCTGATCATATGCGAGGTTCCCGCCGAGGCCTAACCGGCGAACCATGTAGTTCGATCAATGCGGATTGTTACCTTGCCGCAGCCCTGGGGTGATCGGTGGGTTTGGCCGAGCCAGAGGGTGGCGCCGGTGGCGGCGAGCCGTGTTTCTACGTATTCCTCGTCGTGGAGATCGCCACTCGACAGGTGCATGTTCTCGGGGTCACCCGGCATCCGACCGGGGCGTGGGTCACCCAGCAGGCACGGAATCTGCTGATCGATCTCGGCGAACGGGCGTCACGGTACCGACCTCACCACTCCCTCGGCCAGCGCCCGCCCGACCCACCCTCCGCAGCCGGCCCGCCCCTGGATTCCACCGTCCGTCGTACACGCATCCTCGGCGACATGATCAACGAGTATCACAATGCCGCCTGACGACTCTCGCGAACTATCACATCCACCGTAAAAGTCCAGCTCACAGGCCAAAACCCGGATTTCGGAGCCCCACAGGACCCAGTCCGACCGTCAGCCATCTCATGGTCGGCACGCAGCGTCACTAAATGGATCAAGGTGTTGAGCCCGCACGATCATCCCATCGAACAAGATCGTGTGGTTTGAGCCCGCATTGAGCCCGCAAACCTCAATCGATCTTCAATAGAAGATCGAGAAAACAGGATCACTGCAGGTCGCGCCCATGATCGGATGTGGGCCGCCAGGGGCTCGAACCCTGAACCCAGAGATTAAAAGAACCTTGGAATGCGTGCTGGGACATTCCGGACCATACCGGAAAATGCCCGAACTTCCAGGCCAGGGCAATTTCGGA
>NZ_CAKJTR010000313.1:0-2818 GCF_917627355.1 Protofrankia sp. Cj3
GAAGGGGCGACCCGGAGCCGTCGGTGAGGACCTGGACATGCCTCGCCGTATCGGACTCTGCTCCTGTCCGAACCGAGGAGGTTGCACCCAAGACGTGACCGACACTGCCCATGGTCGTCGCGTACACCGCATGTCTGCCCTGGGGTTCCTCGGTTCGCTCTGACGGCCCATGGCCGCTGTGACCAGCGGCGTACGGTGCGGCCATCGTCCGCCGTCAGAATCGTGCGCGAACTCGTTCTCGCAGCTCACGTCCTTGACTATGATCTTGGGTGCGCCCGGTATCAAGGCTGGTCCGGATCGCGGCGTCGCACCGGTGTCTGCAGTCGTCCGCGGACGTACACAGCCGCTGCTACACCAGAGCTGGGCTGAACCGGCACCACCAGCGACCCGCTTCCCACCTGCGTCTATGGCCGGGGGTGAGCGGCCCTTGGAGCTGCCCGTCGAGCACCGTCCGGTCCACGACCACGATGACCGAGTCGAAGACCTTCTCGTCGTCCACGTGCAGCCGCGCCAGCCGGTGCGCGGTCCAGACGATCGTGTTCGTCTTCCCCGACCCGGCCGAGTGCTCGATCAGGTACCGGTGGCCGACGCCCTCCTCTCGCACGGCGTCGACGATGGTCGTCACGCCCTCCCACTGGTGGAACCGCGGGAAGAGCATGCTGGTGCGCCGCACCGACGTCCCCGTCGTAACGTCCCACTCCTCCCTGGTCTCCACGATCATCAGCCGTCCGATGATGGTGAGCCAGGCGTCCTTCTCCCAGACCCGCTCCCACAGGTACGCCGTCGCCGACCGCCCCTCGGCACCAGGCGGGTTGCCGCCCCGCCGTCGTGGCCGATGTTGAACGGCAGGACGTGCGTCGCTTCAGGCTGGAATTCCCACGCCCGCTCAACGCCGAGTACGGGGTCCTGCAGGCTCACTTCCTCGGGGGCTTCGCTGCCGCGCTTTCAGAGAGCAAGCTGGTGGAGGCACGGCCCTGAACCCCGTGTCCGTGGGCGGCTGGCGTCTCGGTTCTTCCGCACCCAGCGATTGCTTCCCTGTTTGGATCCCCCGTCGACCGCCATGAGATACCCACATACGGTGGTCGACGGCCGGGCTCGCGCCGGCCATGACGCGGACGATCACCCGAGCGGACCGTCGGCGGCCTTCTGGCACGTCCGGACCGAGGCCCGCCCACAACGTTCCCGATCTGCGCCCTGATCGAGCGCCGGACGCAGGTGGGCGCTCCCCGTAACCGCCCCCACGTCGGGTAGCCGTTCCTGGTGTGGAGCTGGTTCGTCGCCCGCGGGCCCACGTCTCCCTGTCTCGGCGCGCGCAGTCGAGGTGTCCGTGTCGTCAGGCGGTCCGGGCGCCGTGGATGATGCCGAGGTCGAGTTCGATGCGGCGTCCGTGGACGGTGACGACGATGCTGGCGGCGTCGGCGCCGGTGGCGGTGAGGTAGTCGTAGAGGGTGGACAGGAGCATGTCCTCGCGGCTTTCGAGGCGCGAGACAGCGGCCTGGCCGACGCCGAGCTTCTTGGCGACCTCTGTCTGGGTCATCTGCGCGGCCTTGCGGATCATCGCCAGGTTCATGGCGTGGACCCGGTCCATCTCCTCGGCCGCCACGTGGGCCTCGGCGACGTCGGCGGCGAGCTGGGGGTCGGCTAGAAGCCGGTTTAGGTGGTCGTTGCCACGGACGAACTTCGACGGCAGCTGCGGGGCGTTCTCTGTCATGGCTTCTCCTCGTAGGAGGTCTCGCGCTTCCACTGGTCGATCAGGGGGTCGGCTCTGGCGGCTGCTCCGTCGTAGAAGACGTCTCCCAACCTGGCCTTGTCGGCGGCGAACAGCGTGACGACCACGGTGCCGGTCCCGGGAGGAAACCAGCAGATCAGCCGGACAGCTACCCGTGGGTCGTAGGCGTGCGAGACCCGCCAGAGCGGGTAGCGGCGGGACTGCCGTACCCAGCGCAGGGTGGCCGTTTCGCTGTCCCGGGTGGGCGGATCTGTCAGGTTCCGCAACTGGTCGAGGGCACGAGCGGCGTAGGCCAGCAGGAGACGCGAGCCTTCGTCGCCTGCACCCGCCTCCTCCTCGAGGCGGTCGAGCCACCGGCCGAAGTCCTCGGGCCAGTCAATGTCCACCGCGGCAGTATTACATCAAGGAGATATTCCATGCAAAGCATGGGTGTGTCGATCGACCTGGATTCGACCTCACGCCCATGTTCGGCGACGGAGGGTGTCCACGGAGGTGGATGGGTCGCATCGACAGGCCGGGCGGCGTGCTGAAGCAGCTCTGGACCGCCAGAGTGGCCGGCCGGAAATTCGGCCGCCGGGAACTCGCGGGCAGCCAGGCATCCAGGCCCAACGGACACGGGCCGTGGCCGGAATCTGCCGATACTGGCGGTGGCCAGCATGATCGCGTAGGTCGCCTGTGGTCCGGTTCGGGGTGCAGGTCCGCGCGGACGGGGTGACCGCCACCAGCCGCAACACCGGCCGGTTGATCGGCTACCTGACCAGGTATCCGACCAAGTCGTTGGATACCTGTCACGACGTCACCACCGACGTGCAGCGTGCGCATGTCGAGCGGCTTGCCGACGCTCTGCGGTTCGAGCCGTGCGCGCCGACGTGTGCGAACTGGCTGCGCTACGGGGTACAGCCGAAGAACCCGAAGGCCGGGCTGGCGCCGGGGCGGTGCACGGGCAAGGCCCACCGGCGGGAAACCCTCGGCTTCGGCGGCCGCCGCGTGCTGGTCTCGCGGAAATGGTCGGGTAAGACCCTCACCGACCATCGGGAAGATCGCAAGACGTGGGTTCGGGAACAGCTCGCGGTCCTCGGCCACACCGGC
>NZ_CAKJTR010000313.1:3312-3844 GCF_917627355.1 Protofrankia sp. Cj3
AACGAGGCACGTGGTGGTCAGGGCGGCACATCCGACCGGGTGGTCTGGCAGCTGCTCCGGCCGGGTGATCCGGCCGCCCCGCGCCGTGAACACATGTTGTTGCGGGCTGTTGCGGACAGTCACCACTGGCGCACCCAGTTGGACGCGGCCCGTGCCGCACGGACGGCCCGCGGGCATCCCGGCCCGGTTTCGGCAGCCGACCCCGGCATGCCCCGCGCGGCCTGAACCCCGACCCGACGATCACTGGAGGGAGGAACCGTGCACGCGCTTCTTCTCACGACCACCGAAGCCGCCGACCTGCTCGGCGTCAGCCGCACCACTGTCTACGAGCTGCTCAACGCCGGACAGCTCGAATCCGTCCGGATCGGCTGGGCACGGCGCATCCCGCGGGCGGCGCTTGTTGCCTACGTGGATCGGCTCCGGGGGCTCCCGGAGAGGGGGGCTGCGGCGTGATGACGGTCAGGTCCGGTCATCGGTGGAGGGCCGGTGTTCGGCAATCCATGCTTCTACGTCTTCGGTGTTCCAGATGTGA
>NZ_CAKJTR010000314.1:0-3299 GCF_917627355.1 Protofrankia sp. Cj3
AGGCTCAAGCGGGTCCGAAAACGGGATTCGGGCCTGTTCGCGCACTGGAAACTCGCCTACACGTCCTGATAACTGGGCGGCACGAGCCCCGTGACGGGAGACTGTCATGCGGGGAATCTGTGGGAGGCGGCCGGTGCGACTCCGGCCGCCCACCCGGCGAGATCCCCCCGGGCGACCCGACCCTCTCGCTGTCACCCGAGTTGCTGACCTCGTTTCCTTCTGGACAGCCCCGAGGCGTTCCCGTTGCTGCCGCGCGTCAGAACATCTTCGGCTGGATGCGGGGGTCGCGGGCGAGGAACTCCTGCTTGGTGTGCAGCACGCGGTCGCCCGCGAACTGGTCCAGCGCGGCGAGGATCTGCTCCTTGTCGGCGCCGAAGCTCCCGATCGTGGCGACGACGCGGTAGCCGAGTTCGTGCAGCTCATCTGAGAAGATCATGCCCCTGGTTGAGGGGAACGGAACGCCTGGTCTCGGGCGGACCACCAGCAGGTGATTGCCCTTGTAGACCTGCGTCAGCTTGGGGTTCACCGAGCTGCGCTTGGGAGGCAGGACACCCACGTGGGAGATGTCTCTCCACGGTATCCGCAACGTGCCGGTACCGGCCGTGCTCCTGCGCAGGTGCACGGTGATGACCGAGCGGTCGATGACCAACTCCGCCTCCTGGGGCAAGGCGAGGACGGCCAGGGTGTAAAGGAATCCTGCCAGGACCGCGAAACCACCTCCGTACACGGGGATCGCCCACAGCCAACTCGGGTCGCGGTTGAGCCATGCGAAGAGCACGGGTAGGACAACAACGCCAAACAGCGCGATGATTCCAGGCTTCACCATGTTGCTCTTCAACTGCTCCTGCGCCGCCGCGCGGCCGCGGCGGAACCGCACTTCGTCCGCTGCGTCGACCGGCGGCTTGTCGGGGTCGGCCGGGCCTCGCGCGAGTGCCAGTGCTCCGGCAGTGTCGGTCGCCCGCTGGCGTGGCCGGGGCAGGCCGCGGGACTGGAGGTCCGCGGCGACGCTGCGGTAGATCTCGTCGAGGGTGAGCGGCTGGGGGTTATCCAGCGCGGCCACTAGGGCCCCGGTGAAGGCGGTGTACCGCTCGCCGGCCAGCGCATAGGACGGGGCGTTGGCGGTGGTGGATGTCATCGTGTAGGTGCCTGCGATGAAGAGCTGGCCGTCGGCCAGGGCCTCCTCGCTTGTCATGACCTCGATGGCTCGTCCGGAGAAGCAGCAGTCCAGGATGAGGACGCGGGCGGCGGCGCTGCTGCCGCCGAGGTCCTCGCGCAGCAGGTCGACGCCCAGCGCGCTGTACTTCGGAGCGTCGGCCCGGGTCGCGTTCGTCGCCAGGTACAACCGTCCCCGGTCGTCGACCAGGCCGTGCCCCGCGTAGTAGATCAGCAGCATGTCTGAGGCTTCCTCAGCAGCCTTGCTGATGACACGGCCGATGTCGGCAGTGGAGCCCTCCGGGTCTGCGACCTCGCAGTGTTCGGGGTCCAGGACGCCTGTGACATCGTGGGTGAGCCGGCGCCACAGGCTCGCGACGTTCTCACGCACGGCCGGAAGGTCCGCTAATTCCGGCGATTCCGGGAAGTGACTGACGCCGATCAGAACGGCTCGCGATCGGGCGGGGTCAGGAAATCGGCTCACCCTTGCTGCTCCGTGGTGTCGACCAGTTGCCTGATCTCTCGTATCAGGCCGGGTACGTCCTCCTGGAGCAGGTGCGCGTCGACCTCGACGCTGCGGCCGTCGGGCCCCCTGACGGTGATCTTCACGTCCGTGTGGCGGTGGGTGAGCCAGGTGGACAGCGAGCGGGCGAGCACCGCGCCGGCCCCGCCGGAGCCCATCGCGATGGTGAGCACGTCGAGCAAGCCGCCCATCTCGTCGCCGGTTCCACCGGAGGAAGGTTCTAAGTGGTTGAGCCTGGAAGTCCTTCGGGGGTGCAGTGATCAGCTGGGTTCGGTGGGGAGGTGGACGGTGCAGGCGGTATCGAGGGCGTCCTGGGGGCTACCGGCAAAATATCCGGTGAGCAGGGCGGCTTCCTCGTAGCGGTCGCGGGCGGCGGAGTAGATCGCGAACCCGAACGAGTGGGCTGACCCGCCGTAGCGCAACCGGCACAGGGGGATCTCCTCGCCGTCGGGCAGCACCCCGACGACGTAGGCGAACGCGCCACGGTAGGTGACCTCGGTGCGGGCGAGTTGCGGCCAGCGCTGCTCCACATGATCGAGCAGGCGCAGCCGGATCGAGGACTTCGTGGACTCGGGGATCGCCGCCATACCCACCAGTCTGCCGGCACCCGGCAGATCGCTACGATCATCCCGCCGTCACCGTGGACACCCACCCCGCCTGCACCCGGAGCGTGTGATGCCCTCACCCAGCATGGCCCTACCCATAGACCTGACCGCGAGCGAACGCAGACGGCTCAAGGCCCGCGTGAACGGGCGCAGGACGCCCTACCGGGACTGGCAGCGGTCAACGATCGTGCTGGACGCGGCCCGCGGCCACTCCCACGCGCGGATAGCCCGGCGACTGTGCGTGACCGAAGACACGGTCCGCACGTGGCGGGGCCGGTTCGCGCGGCGACGCGAGGCGGGGCTGGTCGACCTGCCCCGGTCGGGCCGGCCACGGCGGATCAGCCAGGCGGAACGGGCCGAGGTCGTCGCGCTGGCCTGCCCGTTACCCGCCGAGACCCAGGTGCCGCTGGCCCGCTGGTCGTGTCCAGAACTCGCCGCCGAACTGCTCTCCCGCGGCCTGGTCGACGCGATCTCCGCGTCGTCGGTGCGGCGGATCCTCGCCGAGCACCCGATCAAACCGTGGCGCTACCAGTCATGGATCTTCGCGCGTGACCCGGACTTCGCCGCGAAAGCGAAAGTGATCCTCGATCTCTACGAGGGCTTCTACCAGGAGGAGCCCCTCGGCCCCGAGGATCGCATCGTCTCGATCGACGCGAAGCCCTCGATCCAGGCCCGTGCCCGGATCCACCCGACCGCCCCGCCCGCTCCGGGCAGGATCATCCGGGTTGAGCACGAGTACGAACGCCACGGCGCGCTCGCGCTGTTGCCCGCGCTCGACGTCCAGACCGGGAGGATCACCGCCGTGCTGACCCCGCCGACGACGGGCATCGCGCCGTTCATGGAACTGATGGGCCAGGTCATGGCCCAGGACCGCTACCGGATGGCGAAACGCGTGTTCGTGATCGTCGACAACGGCTCCGACCACCGAGGCCAGGCCTCGATCAACCGACTCAGGGCCGCCCACCCGACCTGCATCCTGATCCACACCCCGACGCACGCCTCCTGGCTGAACCACGTGG
>NZ_CAKJTR010000315.1:0-3212 GCF_917627355.1 Protofrankia sp. Cj3
CTGTTCGCGGCCCGCGGCGTCGACGGCATCGTCGCGGACGTCGAGCGCTGCCGGCGGTTCGCCGAGTCCTCACCGTCCATCGTGACGCCGCTCAACCGCTACCTGGGCTATGAAGAGGCCGCCAAGGTCGTCAAGCAGTCCCTGGCCGAGGAAAAGACAATCCGGGAGGTCGTCCTCGAACGTGGCTATGTGGCCGCCGGCACACTCACCGAGGAACAGCTGGACGCCGCGCTGGACGTCCTGTCAATGACTCATCCATAGCTGACTCATCCATAGGTTTCCGCGCGGGACCTTCGCGTACACGGAAAACCACGATCGCGCTCCACGGCCCAGTGGGCCCGAAAGCCCCGGGACCAATAGCGACGCCCCGGAGGAGATATGGCCGCACCGGTTTCCGGGCCGAAGCCTTTCTTCCGGACCGGCCTCCCGGACCTCCACACCAGTAAGATCGTAATGGTTGGGAAGATGCCGGGGCTGCTCGCGGCCGAGACCAGCGGGGGCCGTGGAGAACCCCCCAGCAAGTCCCCACGACCCCCGCACCTGGTTCAACGACACGGCTCGACGGAGGTTACGGGCACTCGGAAAATTTTTTCGGCCGCGCCAGCCAGATCCGGTCACCCATGGCCACAGACCGCGTCTATGCCATCACTCAAATCAGGAAGTGCCACCGGCGGCTGCGACGTGCCACCAACGGCTGCGGAGGTGTGCGGAGAAGCGGAGGTAACAACCTGACGATTGAGGCGTCGCGAGCCTTCCGGCCAGATAGCCTCACAGCAATCAATTGTGGGGATTTCACCTGAGGAGGTGACGATGTACGACTACGACCTCCTCGTCATCGGATCAGGTCCAGGCGGGCAGAAAGCGGCTATCGCCGCCGCCAAACTGGACCGTCGGGTGGCGATCGTCGACCGCCGTGACATGGTCGGTGGAGTCTGTATCAATACCGGTACAATTCCTTCGAAAACGCTACGTGAGGCTGTGCTCTACCTCACCGGTATGACCCAACGGGAGATGTACGGGCAGAGCTACCGGCTTAAAGACGACATAACGGTCGGCGACCTGTCCTCACGCACACAGCACGTCATCGGGCGTGAGATCGACGTCATTCGCAGCCAGCTCAGCCGTAACCGGGTCACGCTGCTCATCGGTACGGCAAGCTTCATCGACGCGCATACCATCAGCATCAAGGGCACCGACGAGATCGACGAGCGGCGGGTCCACGCGGAAAAGATCATCATTGCGACCGGAACCCGGCCGGCCCGGCCAGGCACAGTCGACTTCGACGGCCGCACGGTGGTTGACAGCGATCAGATCCTGTCCCTGGACAAGATCCCCGGCTCGATGGTCGTCGTCGGCGCCGGTGTGATCGGTATCGAGTACGCGTCCATGTTCGCGGCGCTCGGTACGAAGGTGACAGTCGTCGAACGCAGGGACCGAATGCTCGACTTCTGCGACGTGGAGATAGTCGAAGCCCTCAAATACCACCTGCGCGACCTTGCCGTCACCTTCAGATTCCGCGAGTCGGTGCTGTCGGTGGGACGCCACAACGGCGGGACGCTGACGTTGCTGGAAAGCGGCAAGAGACTGCCCGCGGACACCGTCATGTACTCGGCCGGTCGCCAGGGGCTCACCACCGCGCTGAACCTCGCCAACGCGGGCCTGAGCGCCGACAACCGTGGTCGGATCAAGGTGGGGTCGGATTTCCGGACCGAGATAGATCACATCTTCGCGGTCGGAGACGTCATCGGCTTCCCCGCCCTGGCCGCGACGTCCATGGAACAGGGCCGGCTCGCCGCCTACGCGGCCTGCGGCGAGGACGTCCACGTGATGCGGCACGACCTGATGCCCATCGGGATCTACACCATCCCCGAGATCTCCTATGTGGGCAGCACCGAGGACGAGCTCACCGAACGGGCTGTGCCCTTCGAGGTGGGAGTCGCCCGCTACCGGGAACTCGCTCGCGGCCAGATCGTCGGCGACTCCTACGGCATGCTGAAACTCCTGGTCAGCTCCGTCGACCGGAAGCTGCTCGGCGTACACGTCTTCGGCACTGGCGCCACCGAGCTCGTCCACATCGGCCAGACGGTGATGGGCTGTGACGGCACGATCGACTACCTGGTCGACGCCGTGTTCAACTATCCGACCCTGGCCGAGTCCTACAAGGTGGCCGCGTTGGACGCGATGAACAAGATGCGCGCCATCGCCCGTTTCAGCGGCTGAGACGACGGGCCACCGCTCGCGCGGGCGAAATCGCGTCCGGGCCGGGTCGCACGTGTTCCTCAACGCAGGCGGCCAGCCGCGCTGACCACGCCTCGGATCGAGGCTCCCCGGGCGCCTCGGGCACCCCGAGCGATACAGATCAGCGGGGGACGCGCGCCCACCCGGATCGGGCGCCGCGGATTCGCAGCTTGTCACCCAGCGTCCCGGGGATTTCCTGAAGGAGCATCCACCGGTGATCTGAGATCTCCTCCGAACGCAGGCGCACGACCTCGTCTGGAACATGTAGCACAAAACGGATGTCATAGTGGATATGTGATGTTTCGTCCCGACCGGGATCCGCCGGGACGACGTACGCATCAATATCCACTGGCCGGGCGGTGTCCGGGATCACGGTGTTCGCGGCGATTCCGGTCTCCTCCGCAAGCTGACGCAGGGCCGTACCGAACAGGGACTGGTCGGTTGCCTCGACATGCCCGCCGGGAAGCAACCAACGGGCCAGGCGCCGGTGGTGGATGTGCAGCACCCGCCAGTCAGCGGTGACCGCGACCGCGCCGCACGTGACATGCCCCGGCATCGTGGTGCGGTCCGTCACCGGCCCCGGCCCGCCCATAGCGGCCAGCACCAGCGGACCCACTGTCTCAAGTTCGCCCGGATTTTCCTCGAGGTAGTTGAGAACCACCCCAGCGACCGCATTGTTGCTCACTGCCACGGCTCATCACAGTACCGGCGAGAAGCCGATCCGGGATGAGCAAGGGCCTACCAGGCGCCGCTGTTTCCATCATGTTCATGAGTGCCGGCCCGGCCGCCGGAGCCCTCCCAGCCCCGGCAGAACCCAGCGACGGCATACGTTTGCCCATGAGCCTGCTCAGCGTGGACCGGCTGCCGGTCGCCGCACCCGCCAGCTCCCGTGTCGCCAGGCCGACACAGCTCCCTCCAGCCCTGAACGGAGCGCGCTGACGGGCCGCCGACAACCATCCCGGCCTGTCAGCGGC
>NZ_CAKJTR010000316.1:0-3175 GCF_917627355.1 Protofrankia sp. Cj3
ACCATCAAACGTGGCCAAAACGCACAGCTTGCCCATCAGTCCGACAACGAGGCCACATACCGTCTACTTCGGAACATGGTCAGCATCAAGGGCCCGAGCACAGGTACGGTTCGACTGAAACGGAACGTCGACGCCATTGGGGTCGACGAAATGGTCCTTGACCCGCAGCTGACCAGGAGCGTCAGGGTAAACAGGTGATCAGGTGAGTGCACGCTGCCCAGACGGGCACCTGTCGCTAGCTCCCGACTACTGCGATCAATGCGGTATGCGGATTGTAGCCGGCCAGGAGCCCTACGTCCTCCCATCGGAAGACGAAACCGGGTCGGGTCGCCAGCGACCGCGGCAGCCGGAACAGTCCGCCGTGGACTCATACGGTCGGCGGCCGGTGGACCCGTCCGGGACGGGGCGAGCCAGGGTTGACCCGGCCGATCCGCTTGGTATCCGCCGCCCACCGGATACCAAGCGGGTTGGTACGTCCCGGCCGTTTCCAGACCATGGCGCGCCGTCAGATGCCGAGTCATACGCTCAGGACGGCTACCCATCGAACGGGTACCCGCCCGATGGCTACCCGCAGGAGGGCTACCCAGCCGACCGGTACGACCCCAACGGCTATTCCTCCGACGGGTACGCCCCCGCCGCGGAAAACTACCCACGGGACGGGTATACGCCGGACGGCTACGGTCGGGATGCCTACCCGCCGGGCGGCTACTCCCCCGGTGGCTATGACGCGAGCGGCTACCAGACAGGTCCCTACCGTGACCCGCGTGACGAACCGCGCCGCGACCCGCGTGACGAACCGCGCAGAGGCGAGCCATGGGGCTATGACAGGAACCGCGCCGACCCGTACGCACCCAGCCACCCCGCTCCCGGCGGCGGGGATGATCCGTTCGGCCTGGACCGTGCGAGCGCCGTTCCACGCGGCCCGGTAACAGCACCGCCCGACTACCACCGCCCACGTCCCAACCAGCATGTGCCCGCACGACCGTCCCGAGAGGCCGGCGACGGCTACGACGCCGCCTGCCCGAACTGTCACAATCCGCACGAGCCGGGTACGCGGTTCTGCGAGGTGTGCGGATTCGATCTGGTCCTGCGAGAACGCCCCGGCACACCGGACCGGGGAGCGGTGCAGACCGGCTGGGACGTGCTTGTCGAAGCCGAGCGCGAGTACTACGACAGTGGCGATGACCACCGTGTCCCGTTCCCCACGGTCTACCCACGGCGGGTCTTCACCCTCAGCGGCCCCCGGCTGCTGATCGGGCGACGCAGCGAGTCCCGCGGCATCCATCCGGAGATCGACCTGTCCGGCACACCGGAGGATCCGGGTATCTCCCGCGCGCACGCCATGCTCGAGCTGATGGCGGACGGTGGGTACGCTGTACTCGACCCTGGCTCAACGAACGGTACCCGGATCAACGACGAACCGAATCCGATCCCACCGGGCCAGCCAGTACCGCTGCGCAACGGCGACCGAGTCTACCTCGGCGCTTGGACGCGGATCACGATCCGCATGCTCGCTCGATAGCCGCTTCCGGGCTCTGCCCCAGCCGACGGCGCGCAATCATCGTGCTTCTTCCGTGCCGTCGGCGGGAGCGCTGGCTCACGCCAGATGCCAGCGCTGCCCCTCCGGAGTGTCCTCAACCACTATGCCCCCAGCCGCGAGCCGGGCTCGGATCCCATCTGCCTCGGCGTAGTCCCGCCGGGCACGCGCGGCCGACCGCAGATCGAGGACAATCTCCATGACCCCGTCGAGCGCGGGCCTCAGTTCGGAACCGGCCGTGGGCCACTGCGCGATCGGATCAAGCCCAAGGACCGCGAGCATCCGGCGCACGACGTCGACCCAGCTGGCAAGCTCCCGGCTGCGCGTCTTGGACAGCACCTGGTTCCCGCGTCCGACAGCGCCGAACAGGACCGCCAGCGCCCGGGAGACCGCGAGGTCGTCGTCGAGCGCAACCGCGAAGGCACGCCAGGCCTGCGCCGGGTTCCCAACCATGGCCGCGTCCACCGGAGCGCCCCCGGCCGCGGTGTCGGCCGCCAGCGGCCCGGCATGACCATCAAGCACGCGCTGTGCCCCGACGGCGCATTCAGCCGCAAGTGCCGCAGCCTCGTCGGGCCCACCCAGGATGTCCAAGGCGTTGCGCACAAAGGTCTCGACGCGGTCATGGGCCGCGGCCGATTCGGCCAGCCCTTCCTGGCCGTATTCCAGCGATGAGCGATAGTGCGCGCCGAGCAGATGGTAACGCAGCACCTGCGGTCTGACCTGGTCAAGCGCATCGGCGACCAGGAACGAGTTGCCCAGTGACTTCGACATCTTGGTACCACGGGTCGTCAGCAGGCCGACATGCATCCAGTAACGGGCCATCTCAGCTGTGCCGGCCACGGCAGGCTGCCGGCCCGCGCCCATGGCGCAGACCGACTGGGCGCGCTCATTCTCGTGGTGCGGAAAGACAAGGTCAAGACCGCCACCGTGGATGTCGAAAATCTCGCCGAGATACTTGCCCGCCATGGCTGAGCACTCGATATGCCACCCTGGACGGCCTCGCCCCCAGGGTGACTCCCAGAACGGCTCACCCGGCTTCGCGCCCTTCCAGAGCGCGAAATCACGAGGGTCGGCCTTCCCTGATTCGCTCTCCGATGACGCCTGCATGGCGTCCGGGCGCTGATTCGACAACTGTCCATAACCGGCGAAGCGAGCGACCCGGAACCAGACCGACCCGGCGCTTACGTAAGCGCAGCCGACATCCAACAGTCTGGCGATGAGCGCCAGCATCTCCGGGATATGGCCGGTCGCCCGTGGCTGAATCGTGGCCGGCAGCACACCGAGAACACGGTATGCGTCATCGAAGGCCCGCGTCTGGCGGGTGGCGAGCTCCCACACGCTCTCGCCGGCCCGGTCCGCGTTAATAATGATCTTGTCGTCGATATCAGTGATGTTCTGGACAAAGGTCACTTCAAGCCCGGACGCGGTGAGCCAGCGGCGCAGTACATCGAAGGCGACCGCGGTACGTACATGCCCGACATGCGGCGCGGACTGGACGGTGGGCCCACAGACATACACGCCCACATGACCGGGGTGCAACGGCTCAAACGGCCGTATGCGCCGGGTGCGCGTGTCGTAGATGTGGAGTCCCATCCGTCAAGCGTACGGCGCGGCTCCCGCTCGTACGTCCACAGCCCC
>NZ_CAKJTR010000317.1:0-3121 GCF_917627355.1 Protofrankia sp. Cj3
CTTATGAATGCCCGCTGTGGTAGATGTCGATCCGCTCCGCGGCATTGATCGATGACTTGGCCGGCGGCAGGAACCCGAGCTGGACGATCTGGCGCGGGGTGAGCGTGTCCAGGAGCCAGTCGGCGGCCACCCGCGTTCTGTTGGTCAGGCAGGGAAGCGCCCACAGGTGGTAGCCCCGGGTCACCGCCGCGGCGGCCACCCCGGACAACGGGATTCCGAGCGGATCAGCCACGGCGGCGGTGCCGCCGAGGTCGACGACGAAACCGAGATTGCGATGCCGGTAGGGCTTCGCCGTTCCGTGACCGAGGGAGGCCGCGACGTTACGCGCGGCAACGGCACCCTGCCGGACGGCGTGCTGGGCGGTCTGCCCCGCCGGCTGGCAGCCCCGGGTCACGTCAGGCACGGCCGCGGCGTCTCCCAGCGCGAACACATCCGCGGCAGCAGGCACCTGGAACCGGGCATCCACCACCAGGCGGCCATGCTGGGTCGGCAGGCCCAACGTGGAGATCAGCGGGCTGGGAGCCACCCCGGCGCACCAGACAAGGGTGTGGGTCGCGACGCTCTCACCGTCGATGAACCGGACGCACCCAGCGCCCGCCTCCGAGATGGACGTTCGCAGCCGCACGTCGACCCCGCGGCCGGCAAGGACCCGGGCCGCCCGCCTGCTGAGCGCCTCGCCCAGCTCGGGCAGCACCCGAGGCGCCAGATCGGTGAGAATCCAGCGGATGTCCCGCTCGGTCAGGCGTGGATACTGGCCCACCGCTCGCCTGGTGAACCGCACCATCTGCGCGGCGAGCTCGGTCCCGGTGTACCCGGCGCCGACGATCACGAAGGTGCACCGGGCCCGGCGCACCACCGGATCCTCGCATGCGTCGGCGTACTCGAACTGGCGGAGCACGTGGTCGCGCAGGTAGACGGCTTCCGCGAGGTTCTTCAGGCCAAGCGCGTGATCGGTCAGACCCGGGATATCGACGGTGCGGGTCACCGCGCCGGGTGCCAGCACAAGGCGGTCCCAGCGCAGCTGTGCGTGTACGGCGTTGGGTTGGCGGACAGTGATCGTGCGGCCCCGGAAGTCGACTTTCACCACGTGACCGAGCGCAAGCGTGGTACGCCGCAGCGCCGCCCGGACGGAGACCGCCAGGTGGCGCGGCTCCGCCTCGCTGGTGGCCACCTGCGGCAACAGTGACGTGTAGAGAAGATGGTCGACCGGGGAGACGACGATAAGCTCGGCGGCATCCGGGGGCAGCAGCCGTTCCAGGTGTCGCAGCACGGAGAACCCGGCGAAGCCACTGCCGACCACGACGACCCGGGGCAGCGCCCTCGGGCTCCCCAAGCTCTCCGGGCGCCGGGCGCCGGCCGCGGGGCTGGGCACCGCGGCGTTGTCGCCCCGCCGGGTACGGACGTTGTCAAGCCAGCTCGAGAACACCTTGTCGGGCACGATCCACCTCCAACGAGTCGGGAACGAGCCGACCGCAGTCGTCTCCCGCGACTCGTTCCAGGTACGGCAACCGGTAAACCGCGACCTCATCTCCGTGTCAGCACGACAGTGGCGTCAGCTCTGCATCGGCCGGGAACACGGCGGCCGCCTCCGCCGAGCTGGGTGAATCGGGGTCATAGCTCTGTTGAACGTTCGGCAAACCGGAGCCGCAGCCGCCCATCAGCCGATATGCCACCTGTTACGGTGACCGAACCGTCACGCTGACCTAACAGCACATACGGGATCGGGGTAAAATATGGGGGATTGGCTAAACGCCCAAAACATCATAGCTGTGCTCACCGCGCTGCTCGGTCTCGTGGTGTCCATCGGCGCAATCTGGTATGAGCGCCGGGTGCCGCATCGCAGACGCATCGGCTATCGCGTACAGATGGATACTCCCATCGGCAACGACAACCGTAACCAGGGCCAGGTAGGCGTACGATTCGGCCGGTTCAACGACATGTCCGACGCGACCCTCGTCCTCCTCCGCATTGAAAACGACGGCGCGGAGAGCATCGCCGGCACCGACTACACCGGCCTCGACGTCCACGGCCTCACCGCCGTCTTCACCGACCGCGTCGTCGAGGGCGTCGCGGTCACCCAGTCCGACGCCGAACACCTGATGGACCACTTCGCCCCGGCGGGGGGTATGCGCTTCGACCGCAACACGATCTATCTCCCCCGCGTCCCGCTCAACCACGGCCAGCACTACAAACTGCTGGTGCTGCTCACCGGTGGTGGCGTCGGCAGCGGCATCCGAGTCACCGGCGGGATCCGCAACGGCGCGGTGGAGCTCAACCGGAGTATCACGGTCGACGACAAGCCGCCCCTGTTCAGCAGGCCCGCCCGCTTGATCACCGTCCTGCTCTCCCTCTTCCTCGTCACGCTGGCGGGCATCATCCTCATGCCCAGGGACCTGCCGCCGCCCATCGGCTGTGCCTCGGGCGAGCTTGCCCTCACCGGTTCCACCGCCTTCGCGCCGGTCGTGCGGGAAGCCGCCAAAAGGTACGAGTCAAGCTGCCCGGGTACTAAGATCACGATGGATGCGCACGGCAGCGAGGAAGGCGTGCGGGCGCTGGCGGAGCTGGGCAGCGAGTCCAGGAACGGCCCGCCGGCCCTGGTCGCCTTCTCCGACGGGCACAAGCCGGACGGCTACCCACAGCTCCAGGAGGAGCGCGTCGCTGTCTCCGCCTACGCCCTGGTGGTACATGACCAGCTGCCGATCAAAACCCTGACAATCGATGAGATACGGAAGATCTACCGGGGTGACTTCCTCAACTGGAAGGAACTCAACGGCCCTGACCTCCCTATCCTGCTCATAAGCCGGAATGCCAACTCCGGCACGCGCGACCTGTTCCGGCGGCACATCCTCGACGGGCTCGGCGAGCCGGCCTTCACCTCCCTGGACTGCAAGAGCAAGAACTCCCCTCAGGACAAGGTCATCCGCTGCGAACTCGACAGCACGGAAGCGGTGTTGAAAACCGTGGCCGCGCTGCCGGGCGCCATCGGTTACAGCGAACTGCAGGCTGCCACTGCCTTCAGGGGCCTGCACACGCTGCGCATCGACAGCCAGGCGCCGTCAGCCAAGCCCGTCGGTAACAGTAGCTACCCCTTCGTGGAGATCGAGTACGCTTATACCTACGG
>NZ_CAKJTR010000318.1:0-3121 GCF_917627355.1 Protofrankia sp. Cj3
GCCCCCGCAGGATCTTCGCGGTCTCCAGCGCGGCGAAGGCGGCCTCCCGCCCTTTGTCCTCCGTGGCCGGGGGCAGCCCGGAGCGGTCCCGTGCCTGCTCGACCGTGTCGCAGGTCAGGACGCCGAAGCCGATCGGGACACCGGTGTCGAGAGCGACCCGGGTGAGTCCGGCGGTCACCGACTGGCAGACGTAGTCGAAGTGCGGGGTACCGCCGCGGATCACCACTCCCAACGCCACCACCGCGTCGTGACTGGCGGCGAGCGCCGCGGCGACGACGGGGAGTTCCACCGCGCCGGGCACCCGGACCACCACCGGTGCGGCGACGCCGGCATCCTTGACTGCCCGCAGGGCCCCGTCCAGCAGGGCATCGGTGATCTCACCGTGCCACCGGGCCGCCACCACGGCCAGCCGCAGGCCCGCGCCATCGGGGATGGGTGCCGACGGCGAGCCGGTGCCGCTCACGCCGGCTCTCCCTGGCACACGTCCGCCATCACCAGATCGGTGTCCGCGGCTCCGGCCGGCGGAACCCGATGGTGCGGGACATCGGCACAGGCTCCGGCCGCTTTCGGCAGACCCGGCAGATCATGTCCCATCCGGTCCCTTTTGGTGGTGAGGTAGCGCAGGTTCTCGGGGGTGAAGTTCACCGGCAGCGCGACCCGCTCGACGATCTCCAGGCCGTAGCCTTCGAGCCCGGCCCGTTTGGTCGGGTTGTTGGACAGCAGGCGCATCGTCCGAACCCCGAGATCCACCAGGATCTGGGCGCCCGTGCCGTAGTCGCGGGCGTCGGCGGGCAGCCCGAGAGCGAGGTTGGCGTCGACGGTGTCGTGCCCGGCGTCCTGTAGCTGGTATGCCCGGAGCTTGTGGATGAGACCGATGCCCCGGCCCTCGTGCCCCCGCATGTAGAGCACCACGCCCCTGCCCTCCAGCGAGATCATGCGCAACGCGGCGTCGAGCTGCGTCCCGCAGTCACAGCGCCGCGATCCGAAGATGTCCCCGGTCAGGCATTCGCTGTGCACCCGCACAAGCACGTCACGGCCGCCGGAGATGTCGCCTTTGACCAGCGCCACATGTTCGATGTCCTCGATGACGCTGCGGTAGCACAACGCCCGGAACTCCCCGTGACGGGTCGGGATCGCCGCCTCGGCGACCCGCTCGACGTGCCGCTCACTACGGCGCCGGTAGGCCACCAGGTCGGCAATCGAGATCACTAACAGCCCGTGCTCGGCGGCGAACTTCATCAGTTCCGGCAGTCGGGCCATGCTCCCGTCGTCGTTGACGATCTCGCAGATGGCTCCGGCGGGACGCAGCCCGGCCAGCCGGGCCAGATCCACTGCCGCCTCGGTGTGGCCGGGGCGGCGCAGCACGCCGCCGGCCTTGGCCCGCAGGGGGAACACGTGGCCGGGCTTGGTGAGGTCCGCGGCGGTGGTCGCGGGATCGGCCAGCAGCCTGATCGTACGTGCCCGGTCAGCGGCTGAGATACCGGTCGTCACCCCGTCGCGGGCATCGACGGAGACGGTGAACGCGGTACCCATCCGATCGGTGTTGCGCGGGACCATCTGGCCGAGATCCAGCCGGTCGGCGTCAGCCCCGTCCATGGGTGCGCAAATCACACCTGAGGTGTAGCGGACCGTGAACGCCAACAGCTCCGGGGTGGCCAGCTCGGCCGCGAAGATCAGGTCGCCTTCGTTCTCGCGGTCCGCGTCGTCGACGACGATGACGGGCCGGCCGGCGGCGATCTGCGCCACCGCCTCGTCGATGGAGGCCAGGCCTGTGTCACTGGCTGCCAGGGATGTGCTCATGACAGTTGTTCGCTTCCGCTCCGAATCGTGGCGGTGGGGATGAGGGGCTGCCCCACGCCGGTCGTGTCACGCGCGGCGGTGAGCTTCTCGACGTACTTCGCCAGCACGTCGACCTCGAGGTTGACCCGCTCCCCCACCACGCGGCGGCCGAGGGTGGTCGTCCGCAACGTCGTCGGGATCAGGCTCACGGTGAACGAGGGCGGTGTCGACGCCGTCGCCGCGGTGACATCAACCACCGTCAGGCTGACGCCGTCAACCGTGATGGACCCCTTCTCGACGAGGTAGCGGTCCAGGCCCGGCGGCAGGCTGATACGCACGATCTCCCACTGGGGCGCAGCCCCGCCACCGGCGGCTCGATCATCTTCCGTGGCGCTGCCGGCGGCCGGCACAGCGGTGCTCGGCTGTCGGTCAACCACCACACCGACGCCGTCCACATGCCCCTGCACGAGGTGGCCGCCGATGCGATCGGCCAGGCGCACCGCGCGCTCGAGGTTGACGGCGTCCCCGACGGACAGTCCACCAAGAGCCGAACGGGTGAGGGTCTCCTGCATGACATCGGCGGCGAAGGCCTGCCCGTCGCCTTGGGAAAACCAGCGGGTGACGGTCAGGCAGACCCCGTTGACCGCAATGGACGCGCCCTCGCTGACGTCCTCGAGCACCCTGGCCGCGCTGATGACGAGCCGAGCGGCGGCCGGGCGCGGCTCGACGGCCGCGACGACGCCGAGTTCCTCGATGATGCCGGTGAACATTCCTGGTGTTCCCCCTTGTGTCGGCACCACGTCCGAGACAAGGGGTAAGCACGCGGGACGCCGCCAGCGCACAGGCGCCAGACGGACCGTGCGCGACGGTGATAACCGCCGGACGGCACACGCCCGCGCGCGTCCTCCCATCCGGACTTTCACCGTCGGTCCCGGAATTTCACCGGGTCCACCGGCCGCTGGCTGCGGACGGGTCGCGGACTGTCACCGCCGGCTCGGAGTTTCACCGACCCCGGAGCGCGCGTGCTGCTACAACTACCTGCCCGAGTCTTGCACATGAAAGCCGCATGGGCGCGCGGAATCCGTGCGAAGCACCAGGCACCGCCGGGCGCGGCCGGCACCGCCCGCCGCCCGCTGGCATGGCGGTCAGGTTGTCGGCACGCCGGGCGCGACCAGCCGTGGCGACGCCCGCAGCGCCTGCGCCCGCAACGATTCAACCGCTGCCGCGGGATCGTCCGCGCCATAGACGGCGGTGCCGGCGACAAAGACATCAACCCCGGCCTCGGCGGCCCGCTCGACGGTGTTGGCATTGACCCCACCGTCGATCTGCAGCCACAGATCGA
>NZ_CAKJTR010000319.1:0-3079 GCF_917627355.1 Protofrankia sp. Cj3
CCTAGGGTAGCGCCGTCACCGGTGGAGCACGCGTTGTCGAGGTCCAGCAGCCACAGCAGCGCGCCCAGCTCGACCTCGCTGAGGTTGCGGACGTCGACGGTGAAGGTGAACGTCGTCCCGGGGCGGACCCAGCCGTTCACGGACCGGTTCTGGTCGTCCCGGTTCTCGTCCTTCACCCCGCCTGAGTGCTGCGTGGCAAAGGCGGTTCCGTCGCGGTTCAACGGGTTCGCGCGGGAGTCGTCGGCCACGGTCGACTTCCGCGGCCGGCGGTATTCCTGGTAACGGCCGCCGTCCAGTTTCTGGGTGCGATCGGTTGTCGGCTCCTTCCAGTAACCCTTCGGTAGGCCCGCGTGGTGCGGGTAGACCTTTCGGCCGCGCAACATCCGCCCGGTGGAGACGAACCAGTCTGCCTTGGGCAGCCCGGAGGGCAGCGGCGCAGGGTGGCCGGCCCGTTCGGTTCCGATGTAGAAACGGCCCTGGCCAGGCTTGGGCTGACCGAGGATCGCCAGCGGCAGGCTAGGGTCCTCGAAGCGTTCTACGGCCGAATCCGACGACTGGCCGCAGACGACCGGACCGATCCGCAGGCTGCCCCGCCAAGCACCGGCGGGGTCACCCCTCTTGCTGCTGTCGCGGTCGCTGGTGCTGCGGTCCTCGGTACGGACCCAGCCGAACACCCGGTCCGCCGGGGACAGCTCGCTGATCGTGTCCGCGGGCCGTAGCGAGCGATCGAGCAGGTCGATCGGTGCGACGCTGAACAACTCTCGCGCGATCGTCACCGGATACAGGCTGTCGATCTCACCACGGGCATCCAGTCGGACGTAGAGCAGATTGCCGTCCTTAAGTGCGTCCGGCTTCGCGCTGTCCGGCAGAAGCAGATGACGACTTGAGACCTTCTTCTCCAGATTTTCTGGGTCCGGGTCCTTCAGCTCACCGGGCCGATGTGCGTCGCGATAACCGAGGATGATGTCGTGCCAGATGCGGCGCAACCGCTCATCCAGTTTAAATGTTTCCCGTAGGTCGTCGTCGGCGTCGTAGAAGAAGACCCGCTCGTCATGCTTGCGGTCGATGTTCCGGTTCGTCACGCACACCCAGCCGTCGACGACCTTCTCCGGGCCGATCGGCTCGTACCATGACGCCCCCTTCTGGCGGGACGTCCGCAGCGGCACCCGAGGTGGTTCCTGGCCGGGCTCGGCGAGCGAGCGCACCCACCACAGCTGGAAGTCCGGCGTATGCGTGGCCGACCGGCGGTCCCACCGGTGATGCTGGACGAGCTGGATGTATGCCCGCACCGCCGTGCCGTGCACCGGCATCACGATGTTGAAATCGCTCTGGTCGGAGCGGACGTGCTTCGACCCCTCCGGTTTCCAGTAGGCCGGCAGCCAGGCCGCGTGCATCGGTGCACCGTGCCGGCCCTGGTGGCCCGCGGGCGTCGTCCCGGGCAGCAGTTCGATCTCGGCGGCGTCGTCGTTGCCGATGACGCGCGCCGGGATGGACGCGAGCCCGTCGCGGGCGGCCATCCGGTAGCCCAGCCGGGCATCGTGGCCGGTGAACACTCCGAAGCGGGAGTTGGTCACGGCCTCGTAGGCGCTGCGCAGCATGCCCTTGACGGCCGTCGACGGCAGGTGCGGGCGGCTCTCCGCTCTCGTCGCGCCGTCTTTACCATCAGTAACAGTCACGGAGCGTTTCAGGACCTCGTAGGTTGCATGCCCGTCCTTGTCGGGGGTGACACCGGCGGTGTCCAGGAGCAGCAGCGGCGTGGCGACCGTGAGGGTGACGCCGATCGTGCCCGACCAGCGGTCCGCCCGGAGCCGATCGTGGCCGGGCAGGCGTCCGCGGTCGGTCAGGGTGCCGCCCACGTCGCCGAGCGTCTCGTGCGAAGGGTCGCGCTGCGATGCCGGGATGAACCCGTACGGGTTGATGAACGCGTTCAGCGGATCCGGTGCGCGGTACGGCGTCTCTCGCTGGCGTTCGGCGCTAGTCGCCTGTCTGGCCGGCCGCGCCGGTGCCATGTGCCGCGGGGGCTGGCGGGTCACCGGCCGGTCGGGCGTTCGGGCGGGCTGTGGGGTGGGCGTCGCGGCAGGCCAGGATGCGGCCACAACCGTGGCGGCGGTGCCCTTGGCCCGGATGCGCTTGGCCCGGCCGCCCGTCCAGTCGAACTCGACGGACCGGTCAGCGAGATCGTCATCGCTCAGCCCGGCCAGCGCCTCGTCCAGGAAACGGCGTTCGAAGCGCCGCTCACCCGCGCCGTCCTCGATGATGACGAGCTTGCGGGCGCCGTCCGCGGTCGTCTTCCATGCGATCGTGCCGAATCGGCTGCTCATCTGGTCGCCTCCGGGAGACGTCGGGACTGCGGGCCATGGGTGCTGGTGCTGGTGCTGGTGCCGCTGGTGGCGTCGGACGGCCTGGGCATCGCGAGGAACAGTTCGACGAGACGTTCCTCGGTGACACTGGCGTTGCCGTGCTCAGGCTCGGTGGTCACGTACTCGACGGTCCGCAGGTAGACGCATTCGTCCGTGCGGGGCGCCCGCGGTAGCGGCACGTCGAGCAGGCCGATCCGGGCCTCGGCCAGCCGGACCCACCGGGGCTCGGCGGCCTGAACCATGGAAGAGCTGGGCTCATCATGTGGAGGCAGCGACCGAGCTAGCGGCCGGCCCCACAGCAGGTACTTGTTTTTGATCGTGTCAACAGCTGCCAGTGGGTCGAGGGATTTGGCGAACCGGGCGCACGGATCCGGGGATTCCGAGAGGATGACCGCGGTGCCGACGCCTGCGCCCGTGTGCAGCCAGCGCAGCTCGGCGTCCCGGTTGAAGATCCGGGCTTCGAACACGGCATCGGACCCGGCAGCAGGAAGCTCGATCGGCTTCTCGGAGTCGGTGAGGCGACCAGCGGACAGCCGGGCCACCGTGTACGCCTGCGGGCTTGCCAGCAGCGCCACGGTGTCACCGAGGTCGCCGAGGTCGCCGCCCAGGCCGATCAGGCGGATCGCGTCGGCCAGTGCGATCTTTTCGGATGTGGCGGAGTAGAGGGTCACGCTCGTGTCGGCCATCATGCTCGGCTCCCGTCCACCTGGTGCTGGTCG
>NZ_CAKJTR010000320.1:0-2592 GCF_917627355.1 Protofrankia sp. Cj3
CGGCCATGGGCTGCTGGGCCACCTGATTCGGCAGCCGACCTCGATCCGCGTGGACGATATTCCCACGCACCCGGATTCGGTAGGATTCCCACCGGGTCATCCACCAATGCGCACCATGTTAGGCGTCGGCATCGGTGTGCGTGGCCGAATATACGGAAACATCTATCTTTGCGACCGATCGGATGGGCGGCCTTTCGACAAGGAGGACGAGGCTGTCGTCGTGGCGCTGGCAGGTGCCGCCGCTGTCGCGGTGGAGAACGCCCGCCTGTTCGACCAGGTCCGCACCGGTGCCGAACAGTTTCAGCGCCTGCTCCTGCCCCGCCTGCCCAACCTGGCTCCGTTGTCCGTCGCCGAGGTCTACAAGGCATCGACGCAACGAGGCTCGCGAACAGGGCATGTCGGTGGGGACTGGTACGACGCCCTGCTGCTGCCCGACGGAGCGGTCGGGGCCGTCGTCGGCGACGTCGTCGGCCATGACCTTGTCGCCGCGGCCGCCATGGCCCAGACCCGCAACATGCTGCGCGCCCTGCTGTACGACAAATGCGGCCCACCCAGCGCCGTGCTCACTCAGCTCGACCACACGCTGGAAGCGATCGAGGAAAATCCGGTGACCACCATCTGCCTCGCGCGCATCGAGCCGATGGGCGGGAGGTGGAAACTGTCCTGGAGCAGCGCCGGCCATCTCCCACCGCTGCTGCTCACCCCCGACGGCGGCAGCCGCTACCTGCAGACCGAGCCCGACGTACCGCTGGGGGTCGACGTCGGCCTGCCTCGCCACGACCGCACTCTCGCGTTACCGCCAGGCGCCACCCTGATTCTGTTCACCGACGGGCTCGTCGAACACCGTTCCCATCCGATCGACCATGGTCTGGCCGCGCTCGCCGCGCTGGCCGCGACCTACGCCGACCAGCCGTTACCCACGCTGTGCCACGCGCTGGCCGACGAACACCCCAGCGACGGCCACGACGATCTGGCCGTCATCGCGCTCCGCATCCCCAGCGAAAGCCGCGTCCGCCTGGCCGGCCAGCCGCCGCACCATGCGGACGTATCGTCCTGACCCGACGGCGGCAGCGGGACATGTCCAGCGACGTCACGCGGATACCCAATGATTATCCGCGTCAACAGCACCGGGAACGGTCCAGGCGGACGAGGCGGGTGAAAACCTCCGTCTTGGCGGCCAGCTCCGCGTACTCAGCGGCGGGATCGGAGCCCCAGGTGATGCCACCGCCAACGCCATAGGCAGCGACGCCCGTGGCACGGTCGAGCAGAACAGTACGGATCGGGACACTGAAACGAGCCTGGAAAGGGGCATCGGCAGGCGCAACCATGCCGATGGCGCCACAGTAAACGCCCCGCGGACCATCCTCCACATCCCGGATGATCTCCATGGTGCGCGGCTTGGGCGCACCGGTGACCGAGCCGCACGGGAACAGCGCGCGGAACACCTCAGGCAGGCCGATGCCTGGGCGCAGGCGCGCGCACACCTCCGAGGTCAGCTGGTGCACCGTCGCGTACCGCTCCGCGTGCAGCAGGGAGGTCACCCGTACGCTGCCGGTGACCGCGACTCGGGCGAGGTCGTTGCGCACCAGGTCGACAATCATGATGTTCTCGGCGCGTTCCTTCTCGCTGGCGCGCAGAGCCGCGACGATCACCGCGTCCTCGGCCGGGGTATCGCCCCGGCGCGCGGTGCCCTTCATCGGCCGCATCCGCACCTGCCGGCCCCGGGTCTCGAAGAACAATTCCGGGCTGGCGCTGGCGACAACGAACATGCCGACGTCGAGGTAGGCGTTGAAGGCGCCGCGCTGGCCGAGCGCGAGGTCGGTGTAGAGGGCGAACGGGTCACCGAGGGTCTCGGCGGTCAGGTGGGTGGTCAGGTTGACCTGGTAGGTCTCGCCCGCGGCGATGTGCCGGCGGACGGCCTCGACGCGGGCCCGGTGGGTCTCGGAGTCCCAGGCCAGCCACCACTCGCCGACACGGTAGGCAGCCGGGTCCGGCTCGCGGACGGCTGGGACGAGACGGGGCGGGGCACACACGCCGAACCAGGCCAGCGGCAGGCCGTGGGCGGGCGGGTGGACAGCGAGGCGCCGGTCCAGCGCCGCCTCGTAAGCAACGAAGCCGCAGGCCCACCAACCCCCGGCGGTCGCGGCCTCGACCTCGGCCAGCAGCGGGGCGACCTCGTCGGGCCGGACCGCCGCCAGGCGGCAGGCGGGCCGCGAGAACTCCCAGGCAACACCGGCCCGCAGGTCGTCGAACCTGGCGAAGCAGTTCCGGCCTCGCACGACCTCTCCTCTCCGTTTCCCTGGCCCGCAGCCGGCGTCCCCGGCTCGCGGCCGGCGTCGCCGCCGTCGCGAGGGCGCGTGGGACGCGCGTGGGACTTCCGTGAAGCGCCGCATTCTCTCGCTCATCGCCGACATACGCCCCCGCGAGGTGCGTTGGGACCGCTCCTCACGTCCGCGCTCCGGTCCGGCAGCCACAGCTTCATGATCTACGAAAAACTTGGAGCGACCGGCAACAGGGCGTTCGATCAGGCAGCGGCGTCCGGGTGGATGGATCGCAAGGCGCGTGCCCCGGCCCCGCGATGCCGCGTCCCCT
>NZ_CAKJTR010000320.1:3045-3516 GCF_917627355.1 Protofrankia sp. Cj3
GCACGTCGGTCACGCCCGGAAAGGACGGCGATGAGGCGAACTCGCAGCGAGCGGTCAACCCGTCGACGGTTGCTGTCACGGTTCGCCGAGTCACGGCTCGCCAGGTCACGGGCACGCGGAGCGGTCGCGGTCCCGCTGGCGCTCCTGCTCGCCAGCGGATCGGCGGTCATCGTGCTGGGGCAGAGCGCGGGTTCCGCCGTCGTGCGGCTGGGGGACGTCGGCGCATGGCTGGTCAGCAGCAGCCAGGGGATCATCTCGCATGTGAACGGGCCATCCGGGCGAGCCGACGCCAGCGTGACCATCAACGGCGGCAGGGAACATCACCTCACGGTCACCCAGGATGGGCCCAACGTCCTGGTCACCGACACCGACACCGGCGTGACCAGCCGGATCGACCCGGTCGGGCTGGCCGCCGCCGAGCAGCGGGGCTTTGGAACCGGCACCACCGTTGTCGCGGGCGCGGACCAGGCA
>NZ_CAKJTR010000321.1:0-2945 GCF_917627355.1 Protofrankia sp. Cj3
CAGGCGCGGGATCGGTCGCCGGGGCCGGCGCGGGCGTGGCGGGCGTAGGTGCGGCCGGCGCGGGTGCGGCCGGCGAGACAGCGGCTGCCGTAGCGGCTGGCTTGGCCGATGCCGCCTGCGCGAGCAGGCCGCTGCTCACGACATCCGACCGGGTGGTGGTGGATGCGGACGGCCTGGGAGCAACCGAGGCTGCCTTGGGAGTCGACGTGGCCGGCGGTGACGCCCCGGGCTGTGTGGTGGCTGCCGGGCCTGCGGACGGGACCGCGGCGGGCGTCTGGCTCGGCGCGCCGGTCTGATCCGGGGCCGGGGCCGGAGCCGGGGTAGGGGCCGGCGCGGGAACCGCGGACCCGGATGTGTAGACCTGCCGGAAACGCAGTTCCGCGGTCTGGCCCACCAGCGTGACGACATCGTTGCGTCCGCGGCCGGGGACCGAGATCTCGATCTGGGTGTTGTTCCGCTTGACCTCGGCCTCGGCGACGCCAAGACCGTTGACACGCTCGCGGATGATGTCGACGGCCTTGTCCACGGCCCCGCTGTCCACGCCCTTGCCCGGCTCGGTCGACCTGGGCGTGAGGATCACGCTCGTGCCGCCCTGTAGGTCGAGCCCGAGCTTGGGCGTCCAGGTGCCCGTCAGGGCCATGACGCCGTACAGCAACGCCAGCAGGCCGGAAAGGAGGCCGATGCGGGACCAGGCGGGGCGTGTGGCCTTACGCCGTGGCCCTGACCCTTGTGCCAACGGATGTCCCTTCGTCACGCGCCGGTGCGCTCACTTCACTGCCTGTCTGGCTGCTTACCTCAGTACCTGCTGCCTCAGTACCTGGTGGACCTGCCGGCCACCGCGAGCGGCGCCGGATCCATCGGTACCCCCGGCGATTGATGCCCCGGCGACAGGCAATGGACCATGCCGGCTCCGCCTTCAACCGGCTGAGCCAACAATGCAGGCCGCGCCCAAGCTATCGGAACGACTGCCAAAGCGGATGCGTTCCTATACCACGTTCAGCTGGAGCCTGCTTGGCAGGCTTCGGCAAGAGGACTGTCCGGCTCGCGCCGCCCAGGCGGCGCCCCGCGTCATCGCTGCTCGTCCATGGCCGCGCGACGCACGGGTACCCCGGCTCGTCGGTTGACGCCCAGTACAGAGCGTCTCCCGCCGCCGCCTCGCGACCCAGCCACCCAGCCACCCAGACGCCGCTCCCCGATCGAACGACGACTTCCGACACACGCCGTAGATCTTCATTCCGGCTCGCGGCGCCCGTCCGGTTTCCCCAGCCCTGGGGCGCTCTCGCTCCCCGGTGTGTCCCCGCTTGTGGGCAGATCTTTTTTGGTCATGTCGATGCTCGGCTCGGCCGGAGCTCGGTCGTCAGCCCCGCCGTCGCCCGTCGCACGGTGGTGATCCGGCTGGCCCTCGGCTGCCTCGCCCTCGGCTGCCTCGCCGTCGGGCTGCGAGTCGTCATCCGGGGCGGAGACGACCCGCGCGATCGCCGCGCGAGCGAATCGGCACACGACCTCCGGCGCGACCTCCAACAGCACGTCGCCCTCGTCGACCTCGACCACGGTCGCGTAGAGTCCGGCCGTGGTCACCACCAGGGTGCCCGGCAGGAGCGACGCCAGCGTCTGCTGGTGCGCCCGTTGGCGGCGCCGCTGAGTCGACATAAAGAAAAAGACAAGCGCCACGATGAGGATCAGCGGCAGAAAACCACCGATCCCGCTCCCGCCGCCATCTTTGGCCACGGTCTGGGCGACCACCATTGCTTGCACGTCCACGTCCTCCCATGTTGTGCGGCCGATGCTACGTACCGGCCGCGGGCACGCGACGCGCAGGCCCCGAACGGGGTTCCTGGGAGCGTCCTAGCGCGCCTTCCAGGGGATCAAGGCCGAGATGGGTGAACGCGGCCGGAGTGGCGATCCGTCCGCGGGGGGTCCGGGCCAGCAGCCCGGCACGCACCAGAAACGGCTCGACGACCTCCTCGACCGTGTCCTGCTCCTCCCCCACCGCCACGGCCAGCGTGGCCAGGCCGACCGGACCCCCACCGAATCGGCGTACCAGAGCCTCCAGCACCGCCCGGTCAAGCCGGTCCAAGCCGAGCGCGTCCACGTCATAGACACGCAGTGCGGCCTGAGCGACCTCACGGGTGACGATCCCGTCCGCCCGCACCTCGGCATAGTCACGGACCCGGCGTAGCAGCCGGTTGGCGATCCGCGGCGTCCCTCGCGACCGCCCGGCGACCTCGGTGGCGCCGTCGCCGGTCAGCCTCACCCCGAGCAGCCTGGCCGACCGGGTCAGCACGCTGGTCAGTTCATCGGGATCGTAGAAGTCCATATGGGCGGTGAAGCCGAACCGGTCGCGCAGCGGGCCGGTGAGAAGGCCCGACCGCGTGGTCGCGCCGACCAGGGTGAACGGAGCGAGGTCCAGCGGAATCGCGGTCGCGCCGGGGCCCTTGCCAAGCACGACGTCGACCCGGAAATCCTCCATCGCGGCGTACAGCAGTTCCTCCGCCGGCCGCGCGATCCGATGGATCTCATCCAGGAACAGCACGTCGCCCGGAGCGAGCGCGGTGAGGATCGCGACAAGATCTCCCGCGCGTTCGACCGCCGGGCCGCTGGTCACGCGCAACGGGACCGCCAGCTCCCGCGCAATGATCATCGCAAGGCTGGTCTTGCCCAGCCCAGGCGGCCCGGACAACAGGACATGATCGGGCGGACGCGCACGGGCGCGCGCCCCCTCCAGCATGATTGTCAGTTGTTCGCGCACCTTCTGCTGGCCGATGAACTCCGCCAGGCTGCCCGGCCGCAGACCGGCCTCGAAGGCTCGTTCCTCCGGCTCGGCCACCGGCGAGACCAGGCCATCGGCGTCCATCGGCTGCCTCATCGGGGCCGCAGAGCGGCCAGCGCCCGGCGCAACAGCACGGCCACGGTGTCCGGCGCCTGGTCGTCACCGGCAGCGCCGG
>NZ_CAKJTR010000322.1:0-2901 GCF_917627355.1 Protofrankia sp. Cj3
CATCACCTGGCAGATCTGTCTCCGTGCCGGGAGCCGAGTGGTCGTCGAGATGGCGGCTGTCGAGATGATCGTCGCCAAGGTGACCGCTGAGCTGGGCGCAGGGTGGGTCTGCCAGCGGCAGTGTGGGTGCTCTGGCGCATGGTGCCCTCGACCCCGGCCCGGGTGGCGTAGCGGCGCTTCCACTCGTCGGTCGTCTGCTCGGCCCGCGCGGCGGCGAGGGCTTCGTTCAGGTCACGGTCCCGGATAGTGATCTGCCGTTGTCTGCCCTTCGTGCACAGCTCGCGTTTCGGGCAGGGGCCGCAGATTGTCCTCGCCCCGGTCACCACGATCGCGTCGGTGTCCCGCTGGCGGCAGGGGATCCAGGACGCGCTGGTCCTGCCCTCGGGGCAGGTGCCGCGTCGCTGGTCGACATCGAAGGAGAAGCTCGCCGTGTCGTAGCCCTGTGCGGCCCTGGCCTGGGTGGACTGGTCGAGCAGGACCAGGGTGATCAACGTGACGCCGTAGGTCCGGGCGGACCGGACGATCTGTTCGGCGCTGGGGTAGCGGAGTCGAGCAGGTGCTCGTCCGGCAGCAGACTGTCAGGTCTCCCGGTCAGCGTGAGCGGTACGCGTCGGACCGATGCTCGACGGCGGTCACGGTAACGGTGCGGTTTTCCTCATCGATGTTGTACAACACCCGGTAGCTGCCCCGCCGAGCGGACCAGGTGCCCTCATATGGTGGGAGCAGGAGGCGTTTGCCGAGCCGGTGAGGGTTGTCCAGGAGCGTGGTCGTGATGAACTCGTGGACGGCTACCGCAATCTTTTCGGGCAATCGGCCGGCGAGAGCGCGTGCCGTGGGGCCGGTGATCAGAAGTTCGAACGGCTCGCTGGCCTCGCTCACGTCGTGCGATGCCGCTCAGCGCTCCGCGCCCGTTTCGCCATGAGCACGGTGAGCTCCTCGGCGTCGAGGACATCGCCGGCCTCGACTGCCTCTCGGGACTCCGCGAGTTGCCGCATCGCCTCCCGGCTCGCCAGCACATCCAGTGTCTCCTCCAGTGCCGCGAGGTCATCGGGGGAGATCAGGACCGCTACGGCATGCCCATGGCGGGTGATCTCCACCCGCTCATGAGTCCGTTCCACCTCATCAATGAGTTCCGACAGGCGGTTTCGCGCATCGGTGAACGGTATGACAGTCATGCCATCGAAGATACCAAGAACTGGCGCGAAGTAAAGGCAGATCGTTAGCGCGATGGGCACGGATCGCGGTCTCGCTCCTGCCCGTGCCCGCAGCCGCCACAGGGCGGGAGCCGCATGCAAGTTGGGCGTGTCCGACCTTCAGCTGCCGCCCTGGGATGTCGATACATCCCAGGGCCTGACGCCCACGCTCAAACGGTCTTATCCCATGCCTGGTTGACCGAGGCATCAGCCGCGCTCCACGCTTCCGCTTCGACCAGGTAGTCGGCCCAGCCGTCAGGATCCTGCACACGGAAGCGGTCCATCACGGCAACGGCCTTGAGCTGCCAGTGTTCGTCAAGCAACCGGCGCACGGCTTCATCCGCAGTGGCACCCATGAAATCCTCGGTGGCGACCCGAAGCACCCGATCCCTGGTCTCGGGGCTCACCCGCATCATGGTCGTCATATCGCCGAGTTTACGTCGCCGTAAACCTTCCTACGACCAACAAGCCCGCCCTGAATGATCACATAACGTGGCGCCGACAGTGGCTCAGCGCCCGCCAAGCCCCGCTTACGCACCTCAGGCACTGGCTCGTGGCCAACATCCGGCTATGGCATAGGATCAGATTCGGCGGTAGACCTCGCGACGGTGGGCGACACGGACAACGAGGACGAGTAGGACGTCGTCATGCACCTCGTAGATCACGCGATAGTCGGCAAGCCTGATCCGTAACGCACCTGGCCGGCCTTCGAGCGCTTTCACGCCGACCGGCCTGGGGTTGTCGACGAGACCGCTGATGACTGGGCGCAGGCGTTGTTGGATCTGTGGGGGCAGCCCGCGGAACTGGCGGGCAGCGGCAGCCGACTATTCGATCTTGTATGTCACGAACGTTCAAGCTCGGCTTGCAAGCCGTCCCAGGAGACCGTCTCGCCCTCGCCGCGTTCGCGGTCAGCGGCGAGAACTGCCCGGAGATCCTCCAGCTCTTCCCCGGCCTCGACGAGACGACGAAGCTCGTCGATCGGCAGGATCGCGGCGGTCGGCGTGCCGTTACGGGTGAGGTAAACGACGTTTCCCTCGTGGACGCGGTTGACCAGCTCGCCAAGGCGTGAGCGTGCTTCAGCAAGTCCGATCTCGGCGTCCGTGGCGTGAAGCTTGGTTGTGCGAGCAGGCATAGCCATGGTCGAAGTGTACAACCCGATCTCCGATCCTGCCCGGCCGTGACCGACAGAGCGGGCTGCGGCCGATCAGCCGAGACGGTACGGACCTGTTTAATGATTGCCCAGCCGCCATACTTGCCAGGAATATCGATCCGGACCTGGCGACCCAGCCGGGCCGCCTCCGCCCAGGATTCGCCGCTCAAACGCCCGTTGGGTAGATCTCAATGTCGCGAACGGTCAAGCTCACGTCCCGCCCAACCACACCCAGCGGAGCCTCGCCAGTGGTGTCGACGAGCACGATCCCACTCCCGAAGCGGAGGGTGAGGACTCCGTCCTTGTCTAGATCCTCTACGACGCCGCGAAACACCATGGCTTGATCCAGAACATCCACGATCGTTCCAGGTTGCGGGTCGACCACGATTTCACTCCAGTCGATCTCTTCGTGTACTTCCACCTCGACATCGACGGCGACACCGGCCACTTGGGCGCCATCCCCCGCCAGGAGGCAATACCGCGGCCACCTTCGGCCGTAAACAGGACTCGGTCCCCATCCTGAATGACGGACTCCAATAGAACCACCCGCATCACCAG
>NZ_CAKJTR010000323.1:0-2890 GCF_917627355.1 Protofrankia sp. Cj3
GCGACGCCGCGTCCCCTATTGCCGGTCGCTCTAAGCCATAAGCGCCGGCTCGCCGAACCTCAACACCTCCCTTCGGTGCGGCTCCGGGAGGATCTTCATCGGTCGAGAACCTCCATGAGGATGCCCGTGCCGTCGGCGCCGACATCGGCCGGCAGGTTCTGCCGTCCGCTGCGTGTGCGCCAGCGGCCCACGACATCCCGCGCACGCCGAAAGGAACGGGCCAGCCGGTGCTCGCTAAGCAGGCCGTACAGCTGCTGCTCCACTCCGCGCCGGACGACGAGAACCCTGCCGTCGGGAAGGGGCATGCGGTGGCTGATGCCGAAGAACTCAAGGTCGGGCCCAAGCCGGAAGGAGGACCGGATGCTGGTGAAATCCGGCGGGAATGAGACAGCATCCTCGAGCGGCAGCTGACCCGATGTCGGCGGTTCAGGCCGCAGCCAGGCCGGAAAGTAGGTGTCCGCGCCGGCTCTGTCACCGGCGTACAGCAGAGACGTGAAGGCGGAACTCCGTGCGAGCATCTGCAGCAACCACCGTCGGCGCTCTGCCGGGACCTCCAGGATGTCGGCCGCACCCCGGATCGGCCGGAGCAGCTCCTCGGAGCGCCAACCGGCTTCGGCTCGTCTGCGTGCGATCTCCTCATCGCTGAGCTGCTCGCCGGACCGGTGGATGTCGGCATCCAGATAGGTGGGGTGGCGCCGGGGGAACGGGAACGGTTCCGGATCCTCCGTCACGATGTCGTCGAATTCACCTGCCGCTCCGGAGAGGAGGTTCTCGTCGCCCGGAGGGTCGAAGACGTGACAGGATATTCCGGCCGTGTCCAGCTTCGTGGCGACCATGAGTCCGGGGGGTGTGCGACCGTCGATCCGAAGGGTTGACAGCTGCACGCTCGCCTTTGCGAGCTGCGCCCTGATCCTCGACATTTCGCCATGCGTGCCTTTGCATTCGAGCAGGTAGATCTTGGTGCGAAAGCGACCTGCTCGCAGTTGGGTGCCGAGCAGGATGTAGTCGGGTCTGCCGAGGCTGGAGCCGGCGGAGCGCACTGAGTGACCCAGGGCGGACCCATCGGCCAGCGCTACCTCCGCGTCCATCGCCTGGAACCGGAATCCGGGGTGGCGGCTGTTCAGCACCGCCCGGGCGACGACCATCGCGAACCCGATGCCCAGGTGCTCGGACTGCGCGGTCTTGTGGTGGTGCACCACGCGGCTGGTGTCACCGATCGCCAGCTGTGGGAGCGTGCTCACCCCACGGGTACGGGTGGTGAGGACGCCGCAGTAGCGGACCTGCGCCCAGTGCCGCGCCATGTCGGAGAAGGGCCCGTCGGGGTAGAAGGTAGTCGCGACGCCGAGTTCGCGCAGCACGTTCATCGGGCTCGTCCGCACCCAGGGCCGGACCCGCACCAGGCTGGGATCCTGGCGGTAGAGATACAGCGGTTTGGTTATGGCCAGCTTCGCTGCCGTCTCCGCAATAGCGGCCTGCTCGCTTGGCTCCGACAGTGTTGCCACCACGCCCGGTCTGCCCATCGCCGCGAGGACGTCGCTCATATCCACTGTCGGCTCCGGATGGTCACTGCGACCCGACAGGTGCGCCTACGAGGGCGATCAGCCCGCTGAGGACGAGGAGTGAGGAGACGGTGAGGTTTCGCATCGTGATTCGGCGGGGCGCACCGTCGAGAACGGCCTGCACCTCGCTCTCCCGCGGCGGGATGCGCATCGCCAGCGCGGCACGATGAAAGGGAGACACCTCGTTCGGCGGCCACATCACCGCGCGTAGATCCCGACGCTTGACCGGGGCGTGGCTGTTGCACCCGGTGAGCCAGCCGTTCACCCACATCTCGCAGATGCCGCCATCTGTGCGATAGGCGCGGCAGAGTGTCGGCCATCGAAACGCAAGCAGGAACGAGATGACGAACATTGCGGCGAATACCCAGGGCCAGGCCACTCCGATCCCCAGCACCAGCCCGCCGGAGGCAATCGCAAGATAGGCCGCCACGTGGAGGTTCTTCCGCTCGCGCCGACTGAGACTCCGGGTGCTGCGAGGCTGCGAGCGGCCGCGTGGCCGTTTCGATCGGGGCACGGATCTCCCGCGCGCTGGTCTGTTTTGCCGGCCCGAGGGGCGGGAACGTCCAGCGGCCACGACGGACCTCCGGTTCAGGGGAGAAACAATGTCACTTTCTTGATCATTGTGGCGTGTGCGGTGAACACGGACGAGAAAGAAAATCTGCGGGCAGACGTGACCGGCAGGGATGGCGAGCCAGGTATTTTTAGCACACGATGTGTGGTGTGTGAGGTCGAATCCGGAAGAATTCGCCGGCCGTTCTCGTCGCTCGCGGCCATCCGCCCGCCGGGTGTTCGCAGCCCTCGACGCCGACGCGCTGGACACGGCGCTGGGAACTTGGGCGGCCGTGGCGACCAGCCCGGACACGGGGACACAGCGGCGGGTCGCCGTGGACGGCAAGACTGCGCGCGGTTCCCGCACCAGGTCCGGACCGGCAACGCCCCAGGTCATGGCCAGTCCGCGCAACCTCGCGATCACGGTCCTGCGCCTGACCGGCGTCACGAACATCGCAGTGGGAATCCTCTATCACGCCCGCCGCCCCGAACGCCCCCTGCAGACGATCATGAAGCTTGCTTGCTAACCGACAACTATGCCGGGGCCCTGGTTGTCGACCTGGTCCATGACCCGCAGATCGTGGGTGTCACGAGACCGTCCGATCTGCCGCGCGGCCGCGATGAGGTGAGCATGGTGAACGGCCGTCCTCTCGGTGTAGTTCAGCACGGACATCATGGCAGAGATTGATCTTGCGCGGTCCGCGGCTCTGGCAACGGTGTCGGCCAGCCGACAGATAGGGGTGGCCGTCTCCGTTACGAGCCCGTCTGCTGGTAGGTGGTGG
>NZ_CAKJTR010000324.1:0-800 GCF_917627355.1 Protofrankia sp. Cj3
TCGGGGGTTACGTGCCAGGTCGGGGAGGTCCCGTACATTTTCGATCAGCTGCAGGCGGGTCGCCGCCCGCCGCTCCGCCTCCGCGGCGCGGGCAGCCGGGTCGGGAAACCTCACAGCCAGCGTGCGGGTGAACCGGCCAACCAAAAAGTCATGGATCTGTGTGGGGGTGAACTCTGTCAGCCGCACGATGAACCGCCCCAGCGTCCGCTCGACCTTCTCCCCGGTCTTTGTCAACACCTCACCGTCGGTGAGGAAGAACTCGGCCCGGCTCGTTACGACGATCTTCGCCCGGCTGGCGGTCGCCACCGGGCCGCCGGCACCGGTACCGATGCCGGTGCCGCTCCGGTCGTCGAAGGCCGCCAGGATGGTGTCGAGGTGCGCGCCCGCGCGCTCGTAGGTGACGCGGGCCGCGAGTTCGTCGAAACCATCGAAAATCAGTATCAGTCGGCCGTGTGCCAGCATGTAGCGGAACGCGTCAAGGTCGGGCCGGCGGATCTGGGAGTCCACCAGGTGCTGGGCGACGAGCCGGTCGAGTTCAAGGGACTTCTCCAGGTGCCGCAGCTCGATGAGCATCGGGTTCACGTGCGGGAGGTGGTGGGGTAACGCTAGGGCGAGTTCGTGGGTGAGGAAGGTCTTGCCGTGCCCGGAGTCGCCGAGCACGAGGATGAACCGGGCCTCGTCGGTGGTCAGCCATTCGACGATCTGATCAAGTGCGGGGCCGGGCACCGCGGCGGCCGTACGGTCGACCCGCCGGATGTGCTGCGGCACGTACAGCTCGGGTGGGTAGTCCCGGTCGGTGT
>NZ_CAKJTR010000324.1:1256-3327 GCF_917627355.1 Protofrankia sp. Cj3
AGCACCCTCGGCGCGGCAGATGTGCAGATGGGCGGGGAGTTTGCCGGACGCCTCGATCCGCGTGACCGTCGCGCCCGGATGGCGCAGCCGGGCCACCTCGGCGACGTCATCCAGCATGTCGGGCGACCGCCGCGGCTGTCCGGACAGCCCCACTTCCGCCTCCCGGCCAGCGAACGGCGGTAGACGCGGAGGCAGGTTCCAGATCGGTGGCCTCACCCCGTCACCATCTGGGCGTGTCGTCCCGTCACCGTCGACCGAGTTCACGTCCTCCGGCAGGACGATCCGAGACTCGACTAGGTCTGTCAGCGAGACGCCCAGCGCGTCGGCCAACACAAGAACCTCATCGATGGTGATTGAACCCCGGATTTCAGATTCGATCTTAGCGATGGCGCTTCTGGTGAGAGACGTCTGACTGTCGAGTTCCCGGCATCGGTTTGCTAGACGCTGTGCCGACCATCCAAGAGCCAAGCGAAGATCGCGAACTCGCTGCGCGACGATGCGCGACGCCGTCGCACCGCCCCGACCAGCCTGCTCCATAGAAGAGCAATTCTATGCTCTTGTCTGACCTAGGGGCAACAGCCTTACACTCTTCAGAGTCGCGCATCGACGGAGCAAGCTGCTCCGATTCGGAGCAGCTTGCGTCAGAGTTTCGTGGCTAGCGGGTCGGCCTGGCCAGGCGAGGACTCGCGAGGAGGGCAAGTAGGTGTCCCAGCTATTGCCCGTCAGGCGTGAGACTGCCGTTAGCCTGCCAGGATCGAAGTCTGCTCGACCTGGCGGGCTACATGCGTCCCGCACACCTCACGTCACTGGACCAGTGGGCGGGGAGTCCCTAGGCGCAATCGATAATGCGGATGCGCCATGCCGACGCCTCTGATCTTCTTTTTGCCAATTTTGACCATAGCCGCGTTCGGCATCGTGCGGCTCGCGCTGTTCGTGGCGGCGGCAATCGTGCAAAAATGGATGAAAATACCCAATGAGGACGTGATAAAACTCCTCGATGCCACGGCTACGGGGATGCCTCCCATGAGTATGCAGCCCGGCGCAACTCGGCGCGGGGATCTCGCACGGCGTCCGAATCGGCGCAGGAGCACACGGCGGAGGTCAACGAACTCCAGCGACAGCTGAAAGGATCAGTAGCTGGCAGCCAAGCCGACGGACGAGCGTGGACGTCCGTGGAATCCAGACCACCCATGACCTGCGTCAGCGGACATAGGTGGACGTGCACTGACGACCAGCCGGAAATCTCACAATCCGTAGGTTCGGGGCGCAGTCTCCCGTGACATATCTCATGATCGCCGCTTACAGCAGGCCGTGCAGGTCATCGATGGTTAGGCCCGCATCCCGGAGAACAGCCGGCAACGTACCCGGCGGAATATCACGGCCCCCGTGAACCGGGACAGTCGTCCGGCGTCCGTCCTCATGCTTCATGATGCGGGGTCCCAAGCCACTCGCGGAGCGATGGCCTGGGTGCTGGTGGCTGCCATGGATCCGCGCCACGGCGAAGCCGGCCTTCTTCAGCGCCTTGACCACTTGAACGCCGCGCGGGGACCGCCGGCATCAGGCCACGCCGACCGTCACCGTCAGCTCGTCCGGCGCGCCGAACTCGGCGAACCAACCTTCCAGCGCCGTACGCAGATTCTCGATCACCTCGCCTCGGGTCCGGCCCTCTCCGTTGGCCCCGTCGCCCGGGAGGGTCGCGTGTGCGCAGAACCAGCCGGTCTCGTCCTGCTCGATGCTATAAGGCACGTGAACCACCCGACTTATAGCGTCTACAGTACGCCGGATAGTATCCGGATCAGCAACGTGTCCCATCGTCGGGTGGCCTGCTGCCATGTTCGGCGTGCGTACACGGCGAGCGCTACGCGGCACGTCGTCTCAATGGCGGATCGGACACTTCCTCGCATTCCGTCACTACGGACGAAAGCGGCGCTGTACTGCAATTGTACCCTGAGCGTTTTCAATGTGGTTTTTCTAATTGCCTTCGTGGGTGAGGACGAGGATGGCCTGCGCGAATATGCCGACACGGCGGGGGCAGCCGCGGTAGCGGTCGAAGATGTGCCAGTTCTTCACA
>NZ_CAKJTR010000325.1:0-1749 GCF_917627355.1 Protofrankia sp. Cj3
AACTCTGGACGTGGCCGTGGGTCCGGTCGAGGGGAGTGAGTTTGTCGAGTTGGATTCGGCCGATGGTCGGCACGATATGCGTGTCGACGAGCCAGCGGTAGGTTCGCAACGTCGCGGGTCGCGTCCCATCGCCACGCTTGATCTCCAGCCATTCACTGAGGCGGGCGTGCGCGTCGCCGTACCCGGGACCACAAGGTTGATGTCGCCTCGCGTGGTGTGCACGGCAACGCGTCGCGGGGCGGCGCTGAACTGCGCGTCGATATCGCCGCTGTCCGAGGTGGCATCGACGGTTGCCGAGCGCGGCCCGGTCAGCGTGAGGTCGCCGGAGGTGGACTGTACCCGCGGTCGCCCGCTCATACCGGTGGCTGTGATGTCGACCCGGCGGAGACCAGCAGGAGGTCTCCGCCGGACGGTTCAGCAACGGCCAATCAGATGATCCATCAGATCGGCGGTTGTCGAGGCTCCGGCTCTGCGCAGCGCAGCGATCGTCGAGGTGTCTGTGGCGCCCGTCAGTGACGCGACCGCCGTCCGGTGCGCGGCAAGCATGTGCGGCTCGTACTCGGCAACGAGCCGGCCGAGCAGCTCGTCGGGAGTGAGCACCTCGACGCCGGCCGCGGCGGCGGCGTCGGCCGGGAAGTCCTTGATGTTCCAGGTGCAGAGGACAGTTGCGGCCGCGGTGACGGCTGCGGCGAGGACGTGGCGATCGTCGTCGTCTGGCAGCCACACATCGGCCAGCGCCCGGAAGTCCTCCTCGGAGGGTTCGACCTCGGCAAGCGGGAACGCGCGGTTCATCGCTGTCACCAGCCGTCGGGCAGCCGCGCGGTCAAAGCCGTTCACGTTCAGCATGAGGTGTTCGGTGGTCTCATCGAGGATCGCGGCGCTCCAGGTGATGGCGATGATCTCTTGGTCGGCGGCGTAGAGGAGGTAGTCGCGCAGGACACGGGAGTAGAGCACGTTCGCGTCGGCGAGAACGATCCGGATCAGGTCGGTCTCGTCGGCGGCGGCGCTCATTCGGTCAGGCCGAGGTCGTTCTGCACGGCCGCCAGGTCGGCGAGTGCCTCGCGCCGCCGCGGACGCTCGGTTTCCAGGAACGCCCGGATTGACGAGACGCGCACGCGGTGGTGCGTGCCGACCTTGCGGTACTCCAGCAGGCCGCGGTCCATGAGCTTGCGGACCTGGGGACGTGACATCCCCAGCAGCACCGCAGCCTCGGTGGGAGTCACCTCGGCGGTGCGGGAGGCCATGACGATCTCCTCGCCTCGCACCCTGGCGTCGATCAGCCGGGAGACCAGTTCGGCGGTCTCGCGCGAGAGCGCGACTCTCACCTGTTCGCCAGGCGTCGCCAGCGCGTGGTGAAGAGCCTCGGCGTCACGCAGCAGCAGCTCGGTCACGGCAGGACTCCATCTGCTCCAAGTGAATCAACTGCAGCAACCGTAACACGGCTCGTGCGCAGCGGCCGGGCTCCGCACCCGGCAGGGAGACGGACCACCTCGGACCCCTCGGCGAGAGTCTCTGTAGCCAGGCCGGTCACGACCGCCTCTGCGCGGAGCCGGGTGACCAGGGCGCGCGCCGTGGCAGCGCCGATGTGGAGCCGCTCGCGGAGAGTCTCCGCGGAGATCGGACGGCTGTGGGTCTGCCAGTGCTCGACAACTGGCCGGCGCTGCCGCGGCCCCGAGAACGGCCCAGACGTCCGAAATCACCGTGGTCACCTGCCGGGACCTCTTCGACTTCCTGCGAGACGAGGCAGCA
>NZ_CAKJTR010000325.1:2166-3257 GCF_917627355.1 Protofrankia sp. Cj3
TCGTGGTGGGGCCGCCTCGACGAGATTACCTTCCTTACCCTCGCGGTGTTTCCCCTGTCAGGCACGAAGCTGCGGGACTCAGGCGTGCGGACGCCCGGCTTCGTCGTCATCGGCAACGGCCGCGCCACGGTCATCGAGATCGACGGCCGTGCGCACTACGGCGCCGCCTGCAAAGCCGACGACCACACCCACGACCGACATTGGGAACGGTGCGGCGTCCACACCATCCGCATCTCCAGCGAGCACACCGCGGATCCTCGGCGCTCAAGGCGCTATTCCGCGAGGACATCATTCGGTCGCTCTAAGTGGTCGGCGCTGACGACCACAGACCATCCCGCCACCAACAGCGCGCACCGTCCCAGGCCCGCCAAAGATATCTCTGCTCGTTGTTTGTCGCGATAGGGTCGATTTTCTATGACTGATGCAGCGGCCTTGACATTCGATGAATACGCCGCCGAGTCGGCTGTTCTCGGAATATACCGGCAGGTGTTCGCTGTCTTGGCGCGGAATGCCAACGCGATGGTGGACGATACGGACTCGGTAGGTGTCGACGATTCGATCTTGCAAGCGTTCGCTGACGCGGGGCCGGCCGGGATGACGAGCGAGCAGGTCGTTCTGGCGTGTCCGAGCGCGTCGGCTGATGCGGTCCGGCACCGTTTCGAGGTGCTGCGTTCGTATCGAGCGGTGACCCGGGTCAACGAACGGGCGCACGAGATTGAAGCGATCCCGTTTCCGTGGACAGCAGACCTGAAGGTCACTGTCTGAATGGAAGGGCCGTCATGGGGTCGACTCCCCGGAAGCACGCGCAGGAGTACAAAGACGAGGCGGTAAGATTGGCGCTCGACTCCGACCGGTCGTTAGCCGAGATCGCGAAGAGTCTGGGTATCAATGAATTAACCTTGGGGAATTGGGTGACGAAGGCGAAAAAGGACAGTGAGTCCGACGAGAAGCCGCTGTCGGTGTCGGAGTGTCGCTACGACCGTTTGAACCCGCTCACCTGCAGGAACTCGACATCACACGCCACCGACGACACCTAAATGGTAACCACCTGTCACCACCGGAATCTTGGCGGAGCCGTTATTTCTACAGGC
>NZ_CAKJTR010000326.1:0-1205 GCF_917627355.1 Protofrankia sp. Cj3
CTGGCCACCACGCGCGCGCTGTTCGAGCACCGCGCGGTGGTGGTGGCCGCCGACGCGAAGGGCTTCACCGCCGGACTCGATGCCCTCGCCCGCGGCGAGACGGGGCCGAACATCGTCACAGGCTCGTCCGCCGGAACGGGCCGGCTGGCTTTCCTGTTCACCGGACAGGGCAGCCAGCGAATCGGCATGGGACGGCAACTGTACGATACCTATCCGGTATACGCTCGGGCCTTTGACACGGTGTGCGCCGAACTGGACCGGCACCTGGGCCACGGAGCACTGAGCCGGCATGTCGAGGGCTCGGTTCGCGACGTCGTGTTCGCAACCGAGGACACCGGCCTCCTGCATCAGACGGTCTACACCCAGACGGCGCTGTTCGCGGTCGAGGTCGCGCTGTTCCGGCTGCTCGAATCCTGGGGTGTCCGGCCTGATTTCCTTGCCGGGCACTCCATCGGCGAGCTCACCGCGGCACATGTCGCGGGCGTCCTGGCCCTTCCCCACGCGGCCGCGCTCGTCGCCGAGCGAGCCCGGCTCATGCAGGCGCTGCCCACCGGTGGCGCGATGATCGCCATCCAGGCGGCCGAAGAGGACGTACTGCCCGCGCTGGCCGGGTATGAAGACCACGTTGGAATCGCCGCCGTCAACGGGCCCGAATCGATCGTCATATCCGGCGACGAGGAACACACCCTCCAGATCGCCCACGCCTTCGAAAGCCGGGGCCGGAGGACCAAGAGGCTGCGGGTCAGCCATGCCTTCCACTCCCCCCATATGAACGGCATGATCGACGATTTCCGGCGGGCAGCCGAGGGCCTGTCCTACGCCCCGCCGGTGATACCGGTCATCTCCAACCTCACCGGTGCGGTCGCCACCGCCGACGAACTGGGCAGCGCCGGATACTGGGCACGCCACGTCCGCCACGCGGTGCGGTTCCGCGACGTCGTCCGCCGGCTGGAAACCCTCGGTGTCACCACCTACCTCGAGCTCGGGCCGGACGGCGTACTCACCGCCATGGCGGCGGAATCACTCAGCGAACAATCCGGGAAGAACACGCCGACGCTCGTTCCGGTGCTGCGCCGCGAACGCTCCGAACCCGACACCATGATCACAGCACTCGGCCACGCTCACGTTCATGGTGTCGCGATCGACTGGGACGCGGTGTTCAGCGGCCCGCGCCCCCGTCGGGTCGCCTTGCCGACCTATGCCTT
>NZ_CAKJTR010000326.1:1498-2514 GCF_917627355.1 Protofrankia sp. Cj3
GCCCTGGCGTCGTGGTGGGACGAGCGCCGTGTGCACGCCACCGTCGACTCCTGGCGCTACCGCGTCACCTGGCGGGCTGCGCGCGAGACAGCCAGGCGTCCGCTCTCGGGCAGCTGGCTACTGGTGGTTCCCGACAGTCATGTCGGCACCGGATGGGTGCGGTCCGTCGGACGGATTCTGACCGAGCAGGGTGTTCACACCCGCCAGGTCGCGGTGACCGCGCGGGACTGCGACCGGCGGCGCTTGGTGGAGCTGCTGGGCGAAACGCTCAATGCTCCGACGCCACCAGGCGAAGCGACAGCCGGCGTCCTGTCACTGCTGTCGCTGGCCGAGGAGCGCCATCCGAACCACGCCGCCGTTGCCTGGGGAGCCGCCGCGAACGTCGCGCTCATCCAGGCGCTCGACGATGCGAACGTCACCGCGCCGCTGTGGTGCGTGACCAGCGGAGCTGTGTCGACCGGCCCTTCGAATCCGGTGACCAGCCCTGTTCAGGCGCTCATCTGGGGTCTGGGCGGGATCGTCGCAGCCGAGCACCCGGACCGCTGGGGCGGCGTGATCGACCTGCCCGCGACCGTGGACGAGCAGATCGGCGCCCAGCTGGTCGCCGCGCTCGGCGACCAGCGCGACGAGACCGAGATAGCCGTACGCGGATCCGGGCTCTTCGTGCGGCGGCTGGTGCGAGCGCCGGTGGACGGTGCGCCCAGGGCGCGCCGCTGGCAGCCGCGGGGCACAGCCGTGATCACGGGTGGGACCGGTGCGCTCGGCGGTCACGTCGCGCGCTGGCTCGCCCGCAACGGAGCGGAACACCTACTGTTGATCAGCCGTCGTGGCCGCGACGCCCCCGGCTCGGCCGAGCTGGAAGCCGAACTGAACGCGCTCGGCGCAAAGGTCACGATCGCCGCGTGCGACGTAGCCGACCGTGGCGCGCTCGCCGACGTGCTGGCCTCGATACCCGCGGCGTACCCGCTGACCGCGGTGGTGCACACAGCGGCCGTGCTGGACGACGCGCTGCTTGC
>NZ_CAKJTR010000326.1:3072-3680 GCF_917627355.1 Protofrankia sp. Cj3
ACTCGACCACGACGAGCCCCACCTGGTCGTCTGCGATGTCAGCTGGGAAACGCTCGCCCAGACCCGGCGGAACGCGCTCCTGGGAGAACTCCCTGAGATTGCGCGGATGCTCCGCGGCACGGCTGACAACGCGGCCGAACCAGGCGATGCGGGCCCTTCCAATCTGGCCCAGCAGCTGGCGCACGCGGCCGAGCCGGAGCGGCGGCCGATCCTGCTGAAACTCGTTCGCACCCAGATGGCCGCGGTCCAGGGGCATGCCTCCACGGACGCGGTCGACATCGGCCGGACATTCCGCGACCAGGGATTCGACTCGCTCACGGCGGTGGAGCTACGCAACCGGCTGAGTGCGGCGACCGGGCTGCGGCTGCCCACCACCCTCGTGTTCGACTACCCTTCGCCGGCAACGCTGGTCGATCACCTGCGCCTGGAGCTACTGCCCCGAGCCACCACGGCGGTGCCGGCGGTCCTGACCGCGATCGACACCATGGAAGCGCTCCTCGCCACCCTTCCCGCAGACGCGCCGCAGCGGGAGACGGCCGCATCCCGCCTCCAGGAACTGGCAACGACCTTGAACCGTGGTGCCCGTTCCTCCGGCACCACCGAGATCG
>NZ_CAKJTR010000327.1:0-2812 GCF_917627355.1 Protofrankia sp. Cj3
TCTCTAATCAAACGCCCTCTGAGGTGGAAGCGTCTGCGGGAGCCGCTGTCGGTTGTCGGCGGGGTGGACGCCGCCGTGCGTGAGGCCTGTTGGGAGCTTGGGGCGATGGTCGAGGCCAGCCTGATGCCCGCGTGACTCGAATCCGGAATCGACGGATGGAGGTCAGGTGGTCTGCGGGGCGGGCGGCACGTGCCATTCGGCGACCAGCCAGTCAAGGTCCGCCTGGTCCGTGGCCCGCTGTGTCAGCTCGTCGGTGAAGAGCGCGTCGGTCTTCTGGAGAACGAGGGTGTAGGGGCGGCCCTGCCGGCGGGTGACATGACTGACGGGCAGTTCGGCGGCGTCGATCCGGGAATGGACGTGCCGCCTGCGCTGCTCGGCGAGCGGCCAGTCGAGGGTGCGCTGGCTCGGGTCCGCGAGGAACGCGCGCAACGTCTCGCACAGTTCGCACCCGCAGCCGTCCGCGGCCAGCGTGATCGACCAGTCCGTGGCGGCACGCGATGGGAGCGCCAGCCGGGAGCGCAGCCGCGCCGCGCAGTCCGCTGCCAGCTCGCCGAAGCCGGTCTCGTCGCGGGTACCGTTGCCGCCGGGCGCCGCAGCGGCGCGCAGCGCGGACATCTCCAGCGCGGTGACCGCGTCCTGCTGCCGCCGGACGTGTTCGAGGACTGTGTCCCGGGTGTCCGCCGGCCCGGTCGTGGCGGCGGCCGTCAGTACCGAGGCAAGCGGTGCGCCCAAGGCGTCGAGGCCGCCGTCGCGGCTGCGCGGGGATGACGACCGGGCCGCGCTGTCGATCGCTTCCCGCAGCCATGTCCACGCCAGGTCGACGAGCAGCTGCGCGGCCGTCTCGCCGCCTCCGGGCTCGGCGCGCAGCCCCGCGCACAGCCCGGGAAGCGAGTCCGCCGCCCATCGCCCGCGTTCCGGTCCGCCGACGGTCCAGTACGGCTGTCCCGCGCCCGCCCACGTCCTCAGCAGCTGCACGGCCCACGGCCGTCCATACTGGCTGGCGAGCTTCGCGAAGGGCGCGGCGCCGCCGGCGGTCAGGTTCTCGACGCGGAACGGGCCCAGCAGCATCGATGCGGTCGCGGCGTCCGCCACGGTGTCCGCCGTGCGCAGGGCCTTGCCGAATGTCTCGGAGATCCTCGCGCTGTCCGCCGACGTCCGCGCGCGCAGGGCGCCGTCCCAGAACGGTTCGAGCGTTGCCGCGGCGGCCTGCGCGTCCGTCGGTGCCATCTCGGCAAGCGCGTCCAGAGCCCAGCCGGGGGAGGTCTCGGCGCGGTTGGCGAAGGACTGCTCGCGGGGCCAGACAACGATCGCCGCGCGGTGGTACCAGCGGTCCAGCGTGTTACCCCAGTTACCCATATAGCCCTCGTAGTCCGAGGTGTAGGGCTCGAAGTCGTCCGTCCCGCTGGACGCACACACCTCGTCCTCGTCGACGTCCAGCGAGGTCGCCTCCAGCTGGTCACCGTCCGGGCCGGTCCAGTGCGTGAGCGTGACCGTCGACTCGATCAGCTCCTGGATATCGTAGTCGGCCAAGTCATCAGTGTCATCGTCCTCAGCATTCTCATCGTCGTCCCAGCAGCGCCGGCCGCGGCCCCCGTAGTAGTCGTCCGCCTCGTACGCGCTGTGTGTGGTCTTGATGTCCGCGAGCGCGAGGACGGCCTCGTACCCAGCCCGTTCGGCCGCTGCCTGCACCAGGGAGCCGCGCGCGGCGTCGGCGCCCTTCAGCCCGCGCCAGCCCAGCGCTCGCGGGGTGTACTCGTGGTCGAGGAGGTAGACGAGCCGGTTCGGCGGGCCGGCGGGGCGTCCGCCGTAACGGCTGAACACGGGTGTGCTGAAGTGCTCCCGAAGGAAACCGGCCAGCTCGCCGACCGCTCCCTCATCGCCCTCCGGAAGGGCAGTGTCACCGCTGAGCAGCAGATTGTAGGTGAGGGCGATCCGGTACCCCGACCGGATCTTGGCGACCTCGTGCCGGCAGTCGGCGTAGAAGGCGACCAGCGACAACTCTGCCGTCGAGCCTCGGTAGGTGTTCTTCTCCTCGAGGTGACGTACTATCAGCTCGCCCCCGCTGTGGTCGGAGGGCAGCGTCACCACCAGGGTGCCGATCATCGAGTCGTCCTTCTCGCTGTCCTGGTGGGCGCGGAAGAACTGGCCCGGCTCGTACACCAGCAGGGAATGAAGGCCAGCAGTGAGCTCGGCGGCGATCGGCAGGCCCAGCTCGTCCTTCACCGTCGTCAGAATGTCGTTCAGCGCGTCGTCGTCCCACCTGGCGTGGACGAGCTCCGTCGGGATCTCCCACGTGTCGCGGACGCCTGGGTCGGTCAGCGTCTCCTCGCCGCGGCCAAACCGGGCCGGCTGGCCGCGGCCGAGGAGCTCGCGCGCCTGCGCGGAAGACACCGGGAAGGCGACGGACCCGACGCCGTCGACCTCGATACTCAGCACGTCCGCACTCGTCGTCAAGGCAACGCTGAACGCGCCCGCCACGTCTCCTCGGAGCATCCTCGCCAGCTTGTCCCGCGCCACGGTCGCCATCGCCGCATTCCCTTGTGTCTGTGAGCGCTGTACCGTCGAGCATGAAACTAGCAACCTCCCATCCACCCGGCGGCCCCGGCATCGGCGGTCTGCGTCGGCTGGCTTCCTTTGGCCTTGAAGTGCCAGCCAGCGGGGCTGAGAGCGTTGTCAACGCGACGGCGGGCCTAGGTTCCGCGGCATGTCGCGCGGGCGGTGGCCCGCTATGGGTTCTGGGCCTGCGAGGAGGGCCCGGCCCAGGTCGGCAATCCAGACCAGGAACAGTGGGCGCCCCGCGTGGCCGGTGGGT
>NZ_CAKJTR010000328.1:0-2786 GCF_917627355.1 Protofrankia sp. Cj3
GAACGCGGATGAGGCCTTCCTGATCGCGGTCAAACGGATGGGCAGCCTCGACGACCTGGCCCGTGAGTTTGCCCGGGAGCACTCCGAACGGCTGTGGAAGCAGCTGGTCCTGACCGCAAGCCCAGCCGCGGACGCGCGGTCGCGGCGGGACCTGAGGGTGATGGCCTTCTGCGCGGCGGGTGCCGCACTGTCCATCAAGGCGCCGGAGCTGTTCGGGGTGAATCTGGACAGCGGCGCGTCAGCCTCGTTCTACGGGCCGAACATCGGCCTGCTCGTGCTGCCCTGGCTCGCGGGTTTCCTCGCCTGGCGCCGGCAGGCCCGACGCTCACTGATCGGGATGCTGGCGGCGTTGTTCGCGCTCGGCGCCGTGGCGGCCAACGCCTACCCCCTGGCGGACAGGTCGCAGTCGCTGATCATCACCAGCATCCACCTGCCCATCGCCCTGTGGCTCGTGGTGGGCCTGGCCTACATGGCCGACGGCTGGGGGTCGTCCCGCCGACGCATGGATTTCATCCGCTTCACCGGTGAATGGTTCATCTACTTCGTCCTCATGGCTCTCGGCGGCGGTGTACTCACCGCATTCACGACCGGCGCGTTCAAGGCCATCGGGATCGTTCCGCAGGAGTTCATCGCGCAATGGCTCCTTCCATGCGGCGCGGCGGCCGGGGTCGTCGTGGCCGGATGGCTCGTCGAGGCCAAGCAAAGCGTCGTCGAGAACATCGCTCCGGTGCTCACCCGGCTGTTCACTCCGCTGTTCACAGCGGTCCTGCTCGCCTTCCTCATCGCCGTCGGCTGGACCAGCAACGGCATCGACGTCGAACGCCAAGCGCTGATCCTGTTCGACCTGCTCCTGGTCATCGTGCTGGGGTTGCTCCTCTACTCGATCTCAGCCCGCGACCCACTGGCCCCACCCGATCTGTTCGACAAACTGCAGCTCGCCCTCGTGGTAAGCGCGTTGGCCATCGACGTGCTGGTACTTCTGGCTGTCACCGGGCGCATCACCGAATACGGCACCACACCCAACAAGGCCGCGGCCCTCGGCGAGAACGTCATCCTGCTCGGCAACCTCGTCTGGTCAGCGTGGCTGTTGCTGGGGCTCGTGCGTCGACGCGTCCCGTTCACGACGCTCGAACGCTGGCAGACCGGCTACCTGCCCGTCTACGCCGCCTGGGCCTGGATCGCGACCCTCGTCTTCCCGCCGCTGTTCAGCTACGCCTGACCCGCCCGGCAGGTGGCGCCTGCCAGCTGGGCCGCCACCCACCGCCCAGCCCACGCCTGCGGTGGCTCCCTCCGCAGCCTCGTGACACGCGCACCCCAGCCCCGCCCTTTGATCCACATCCCTCCTGCCGGGCACTCTTAGAAGTACAGTTCTTAGAAGTACAGTTCTATTTCTCCGGCGAACGACGGTGACGGATGTGATCGAGAAGCCCGCGCATGTGTTCGACCGCGACTTCGAGTGGGGCCACCTGGTGCGCTTCGCGGCCCGGGTGGGCGGGCCCGCGCAGCTGGGGGTGGTCAGCGGGCGACGGCGGCAGGGCAAGACGTTCCTGCTGGAGGAGCTGGCCCGCCAGACCGGTGGGCTCTATTTCGGCGCCACCGAGGCGACCGGGACCGAGTCACGGGCGCTGTTCGCCGAGGCGCTCGCGGAGGCGACCCGGCTGCCGACGCCGCCGCGGTTCGCAACCTGGGACGAGGCCGTTCGGTACCTGTTCTCGGTTGGTGCGGCCCTTCCAGGCCCGGTGGTGATCGACGAGTTTCCCTACCTGAGCGCGGTGTCACCGGCGCTGCCGTCGATCCTGCAGCGAGAGCTCGACCGCGCCGCGTCGGCGGCGCAGCGGGGCGAGCCGGGACTGTCACTGTTGCTGTGCGGCTCGGCGCTGTCGGTGATGGGCCGACTGCTGGCCGGCAGCGCGCCGCTGCGCGGCCGGGCGAACCTGGAAGTCGTGGTCCACCCGTTCGACTACCCTTTGGCGGCTCAGTTCTGGGGCATCACGGATCCGCGGCTGGCGGTCGCGCAGCACGCCGTCGTCGGCGGCACCCCGGCCTACCGCAGGTTCGTCAACGACGACGTCCCCGCCGGTCCCGGCGACTTCGACGACTGGGTGTTGCGCACGGTCCTCAACCCGGGCAGCCCGCTGTTCCGGGAGGCCCGCTACCTGCTCGACGAGGAGGCCGGCGTCCGCGATTCGGCGATGTACCACTCGGTGCTCGCCGCTGTCGCCGGCGGTTCCAACACCCGCGGCGGCATCGCGAGCTACGTCGGCCGGAAGGCCACCGACATCTCCCACCACCTGAGCGTCCTGGAGGACTGTGGGCTGCTGCGCAGGGAGGAGGACCTGTTCCGCCAGGGCCGGGCGGTGTACCGGATCGCCGAGCCGTTGATCGTCTTCTACCAGGTCGTCATGAGGCCCCGCTGGGGGTTCCTGGAAAGTGGCCGGGCCGCCGCGGTCTGGCGTGACGCCCGCCCTCGCTTCTCCGCGCAGGTCCTCGGCCCCCATTTCGAGCAGCTCTGTCGTGACCACGCGGCCTTCGCCCCGCCCGACCTGTTCGGCGAGTTTCCCGGCGAGATCGGCGCCGGTGTGGTTTCCGACCCCGAGCGCAGGACCCAGATCCAGATCGACGTGGCCGTGCTGGCCCCACCGGTGCCCGGCGAGCCCCGCCGCATCCTGTCTCTCGGCGAGGCGAAATGGGGCGACATCATGGGCTCCCGCCACGTCGACCGGCTCCGCCGCGCTCGCGACCTGCTCGCCGCCCGCGGCTACGACACCCGTGACACCACTCTGACC
>NZ_CAKJTR010000329.1:0-2722 GCF_917627355.1 Protofrankia sp. Cj3
AGATCCCAAAGTCGTCCACGGCCTGGGCGAGGGACTGCCGCATGGCGTCCGGGCCGTCCCCGCACCACAGCTGGTCCGCCCACACGACCAGATCGGTGATCCCCTCGGCGTCATAGCGGCGCACCAGTTCCGGATCCCGGCCCGCCAACCGGAAGTAGCAGGGAATCATCGCGCGCCCCTGCTCCTCGCACAGTGCCGCGAGCTGGTCGCGCAGCCGTACCGCGTCGGAGAAGGACGGCGTGCCGGAGCTGAACCAGGCGTCCCCGACCCGGGCCGCGCGGCGCAGCGCCCGGTCGGTGTTGCCCCCGAGGACGAGAGGAACGGTGACGGGCTCCGCGGTCACCTGGACCTTGTCGATCGTGAAGTGGGTGCCCCGATGCTCGAAGGGTCCCCCACCCCACGCGGAGCGCAGGACCGCCAGGCTCTCCTCCAGGCGGGATCCGCGTTCGCCGAACGGCACGCCGAGGGCGGCGAACTCCTCGCGCAGCCAACCGGCTCCGACCCCGAGCATGAACCTGCCGGCGGCGATCTCCTGCGTGGTGCAGGCGGCACGGGCGGTCAGAAGCGGATGACGCAACGGCAGGATGTAGATGCCGGTCGCGAGCTTCACCCTCGTCGTGAGCGCGGCGGCGGCGCTCAGCGCCGACCACGGGTCCAGCAGCCGCGTGGCCGGGCCGACGATCGGCCCGAGATGGTGCTGGTGCGCCGCCTGACCGTGGGTCGGATGCTCGCTGGAGTAGTCGTACGGCAGGACGAGGTGCTCGCCCAGCCAGAGTGCGTCGAAGCCGGTCTCATCGGCCGCGACGGCGAGGTCCAGCAGGTCACGCGCGCCCATGTTGTACACCGACAGGCCGATCCGCATCCTCAGCTCCTTGTTCCGGCTTCCACTGCGGCACGACAACGCCCTCGTCGGTGCCGTCGTCAAGCGTTTCGAACCAGACCCGCATGGGCTGCCCCGGGGTGAGTGCCGGCCGGCCGGGCAGGTAGCCGACCAGCCGGGCCGCCGGGACGTCATCGAGCTGTACGAGGACCACGCAGTAGGGCACCGGATAGGCGGGGTGCACCTGGTGCTCGACCACGGTCCAGGAGTACAAGGTCGCGGTACCGGCGACCGGCTGCCAGCGGCCGTCCCAGCCGCCACAGTGCCGGCAGTAGGCCCGCGGCAGGTGCAGCACGGCGTCGCAACCATCGCACCGGCGGATGACCAGTTCATGCCGGCGGGCGGCCTCGAAGAAGCCGCCGGTGTCGTGGTCGTCACCGACGGGGGCCAGGCGGGCGGCCCGAGGCGTCACGCCGTCCATCAGGCGGCCGTCAGGACGAGGGCGCTGCCGGGAGGCAGCGGTGTCGAGGTGACCAGGCACACCTCGGCGCCGGGCACCTGGGAGGTGGAGTCGCCGCGGATCTGGCGTACCCCCTCGAGAATGTGGTTCATGCCGTGGATGTAGCCCTCCGAGAGATGGCCACCGCCGGTATTGACCGGAATGCGGCCGTCCAGGTCGATGCCGCCCGCGGCGACGAACGGGCCCGCTTCTCCCTTCTCGCAGAACCCCCAGTCCTCCAGCTGGAGCAGCACGGTGATCGTGAAACAGTCGTAGATCTGGGCGACGTCGATGTCCTCGGGGCCGAGGCCCGCCCGGCGGTACAGCGTCCGGGCGACCGACCGGGCGGGCAGTTCGGTGAGCGACTCCCGCATCAGGGCCGGGAACTGGATGCCGGGCTGGGAGCCGGGGATAGTGCCCTGGGCGACGGCACGGATGAGGACGGGCGGCCGCCGGCAGTCGCGCGCCCGTGCGGCGCTGGTCACGACGACAGCGCAGGCCCCGTCGGTCTCCAGGCAGAAGTCGAACAGCCGCAGCGGATCGGAGATCATCCGGGCCGACAGGTAGTCGTCCATGGTGAGGGTGCGTGCGTGCAGCTGCGCCGCGGGGTTAGCGTTCGCCCGCGCCCGGCAGGCGAGCGCGATATGGCCGAGGTCCTCCGCCCGGGTACCGTATTCGATCATGTGGCGCCGGGCCAGGAGAGCGAAGATCTGACCGGGGGTGAGAAGCCCGTAGGGCGCGAAGAACTCGTCGTAGCCGCCCGCGCCGCCCACCCTGGCGCCAGTGGCGGCGGACAGGCCGAACCGACGCCCGGAGCGGCCGTTGATCTCGCGGAAGACCAGGACCGCGGTCGCCTGGCCGGACAGGATGGCGCCGACTGCCTGGCCCACCATGGCGCAGGGGGCCACCCCGCCCGGCCCGACCTGGGACCAGTACGTGAGGTTGTCGATGCCGAGGGAGTCGGCGAGGTCGCTGTGCAGCACGGTGTCCATGTCGCAGCGGACGATGCCGTCGATGTCAGCGGGTGAGAGCCCGGCGTCGTCGAGGGCGGCGAGCGCGGCCTGGGTCGCCAGGGTGAGATCACTGCGCCCGGAGTCGCGTGAGTAGTCGGTGGCGCCGATGCCCGCGATCGCGCAGCGGTCGCGGTGCCCGAACGTGTCCTGGTCGCCCATGGCAGGCCGCCCGTCCCTCCAAGGGTGGCACGGGGAAGCCGCCCGGCCCACCGGCGAACGATGGAGTAACGATGAGCCCCGGACTCTATCATCATGATGAATTCGATACCAGCGCCCAGCCTGGAGCGCCGGGCGGACGCTGGGGACGCTGGGGACGCGCCTCAGCCCACGACGCGCACCCTCTATTGCCGGTCATTCTTGGAACAGTGGGCGCCCCGCGTGGCCGGTGGG
>NZ_CAKJTR010000330.1:0-1209 GCF_917627355.1 Protofrankia sp. Cj3
GCACTCAGACGGTCAGCACCGCGCAGGCGGAGAGCCCAGGCGCGCCATAGACATGGGTGAAGCCGACCCGCGGAGACCCGGGGACCTGCCGGCCGAGCGCCCGTCCCTGCAACTGGCGGACGATCTCGTGCACCTGGCGCAGCCCGGACGCGCCGATCGGCTCGCCGTTGGCGATGCATCCGCCGTCGGTGTTGACCGGAAGGCGGCCAGCCGGCTCGGTGACACCGTCGGCGAGGAGTTTCTCCTGCTCGCCGTGCCCGCACAGCCCAGTTTCGGCGAGGTGGATGATCTCCGATCCGCTGTCGGTGTCCTGCAGCTGGGCGACGGCCACATCGGACGGGTCGACACCGGCCGCGGCGAACGCCGCGGCGGCCGCGGCCATGCTCGGGCTGTGGCAGGGCTCGGGCGCGAGCCACGGGGAGAACACCTCGAACGAGCCGAACCGGCGGGTGCGCAGCGCCACCGACGCGAGCCGCACCGGGCGTTCGCACAGGTCACCCGCGCGGTCGCCACGGGCGAGGATGAGCGCGACGGCGCCCTCGCTCGGCGAGCAGAACATCGATCGGGTCAACGGTGCGTTGACGGTCGGCGCGGCGAGCACCTCGTCCTCGGTGCGCGGGGTGCGCCGCCAGGCGGTGGGGCTGGCCTCGCCGTTGCGCAGCGCGCGGACCGCGACCCGGGCCAGCGACCGGTCGGAGATGGCGTGCTCGTACTGGTAACGCCGGGTCTTCATGGCGAAGTACTGGGTGGTGACCATGAGGCCGGTCCGGCCGTACCACTCTCCCAGCCCGTAGCCGGCCGGGTCGGAGCTGAACGCGCCCCGCGGGTGCTTGTCGAAACCGATGACCGCGGTCACGTCGGCCTCCCCGGCCCGCAGGGCGTTCGCCGCGGTCGCCAGCGCCACACCACCGGTGGCACATCCATTGCGGACAGTAACGAACGGTAGCCCGGTGAGGCCGAGGCGGGAGACGAGGGTGTCGGGCTTCCCGGAGACGTTGCTGCCGCCGACAGCAAGATCGACATCGGGCCAGCTGACGCCCGCGTCGGTGAGCGCGGCGCGGGCCGCGTGCTCGGCCATGCCCATCCCGGTGACGCCCTCGTGCCGGCCGAACGGGTGGATGCCGACCCCGACGACGTAGACGGCGTCGGGGCCCCGGTCGATGCTCATGTGCCCGTCTCCTTCTCCCCGGCGGGCTCGGCGGGCTCGGC
>NZ_CAKJTR010000330.1:1896-3261 GCF_917627355.1 Protofrankia sp. Cj3
GGGCTCGAACGCGTAGGTGACCTCGCCGGCAGTGCCGGTCTGGACGAGCGTGAGCCGTACCCGGACCCCGATGTCAAGCGCGGCCGGATCCCCGGCCAGCAGGGATTCGACAAGCACGTCACCGAGATCCACATAGCCGACCGCGTACGGCCGGAATCCGTCCGGCGGTGGGGTGTACGGCGGCTTGGGTTCAAAGCCCTGGCTGGTCAGCGTCCAGATCGTGCCATGGCCGGGCAGCGCGACCGGTGCCATGGCCGGTCCGTCCGCCGAGCAGCGGGGGCAGGCCGCGGCCACCGGGAAGACCGTCGTCGCGCAGTTCCCGCACCTGCCGCCGGCAAGGCGCGGCGGGTCGAGCGACGCGAACAGCGCCGGGTCGATGGGGACACCACGCGGCGTCACCGTGGAGGCCATCGGAGTACCCGGCTCATGTGGCCAGCAACCGCAGCGGACGGGCGAGCAGCGCCGTGACCGCGCGCAGGTACTCGGCGGCGGGCGCGCCGTCGACGGCGCGGTGGTCGAAGGTGAGGCTGAGCGTCAGCACGGACGTCCGCCGCGGTGTGTCGCCCTCCCAGCGGACCCCGTCGCGGACCCGCCCGGCCCCGAGGATGGCCACGTTCGGCGGATTGATCACAGGTGTGAAGAAGTCCACGCCGTAGCCGCCCAGCGACGTCACCGTGAAGGTCGCGCCCGCCAGATCCGCCGTGGTGAGCCGGCCGTCGCGGGCGGCGCCAGCCAGCCGCCTTGTCTCGGCCGCGAGGCCGAGCAGCCCACGGTCGGCCGCGTCCCGCACGACCGGCACCACGAGCCCGTCGGGTACCGCGACCGCCGTCCCGATATGGATCTCGGCAAGCAGGTGGATACCGTCGTCACGGATGGTGGCGTTGAGCATCGGATGATCGCGCAGGGCCAGCGCCGCGGCCCGGATGACGAAGTCGTTCAGGGACGGCACCCGCGGCGTGGAACCGGCAGCGGCACCGGCGCCCCCCAAACCGGTCCACTCCCGTTTGAGCTGGGCACGCAGGGCGACCAGATCGGTGACGTCGGCTTCGTAACCGTGGGTGAGCTGCGCCATCTCCTGCAGGCTGGCGCGCATGGTGCGGGCGATCGCGCCGCGCATCCCGGTCAGCGCCACGACCTGGCCTGGCCGGGGTCTGGGCGGCGACCGGCGCGCGGGCGGCGGCGGTAATGCGCGATCGCGTGTGTCGGCGGCGGCCGCGAGGTCCACGTCCGCCCGGCGGATGCGTCCGCCCGCTCCGGTGCCGGCCACTGTGGCGAGGTCGACGCCGAGGGTCTCGGCGTGCCGGCGCACCAGCGGCGCCGGTGGCGGCGGGGTGGCAGTTGGCGGGATGGCCACTGGCGGGATGG
>NZ_CAKJTR010000331.1:0-2548 GCF_917627355.1 Protofrankia sp. Cj3
TGTCCGCGCTGTCCTCGCACCCAGCCGGCGGCGGAGGACAGGGGGTAACCGAATGCGACGAACGTTGTCCGCTACCTCCGTAGGGAACCTGGGGTGAGCGGATCCACCGGCCGGCCCCAGGTTCCCCGTTTCTGAGCGTGCCGCGTCAGGCCCGAAGCCGGGCCGCCGCGGTACCCAGCCCGGTGGGGCCGCCGAAAGGCGGTGTCCCAGCTGCCCCGTGGCGTCGCAGTTCGGATTCCTCGTAGCGGCGTGTTCCCTGATGCCAGCGGAGGATCCCGGCCAGCCAGTTCTGGAGTTCCGTCACATATCCACACAGCGTGCCGCGCGCGTCGGCGTCCAGACCGAAACTGTCGAAAAGCACGGGCAGTTCGCTGGAAACGATGTGTTCGAACTGGCGCAGCCGAGCGGTCATCAGATCGTTCACGACCGCGACCGCGCCTTCACGATCGCGCTCAAGAAAGCGTTGGATAACGAGAACGCAGTTGTGGATCTCACCCTCGAACTGGATTTCCTTCTGGTAGGAGAAGATGTCGTTGAGCAGGCAGGCGTAGTCCGCGGCCGCGTTCTCCAGGGCCCTGATCGGTCGAGTCCGGAAGATCTCGGGTGGCAGTGTCGGCACGTGGGCCATCCTGGCCAGTCTCGCCAGGCTCATGGTGAGATCAGAACCGAATGTCCGGCGCCGCATCTCGATGTAGTCGATCGGGTCGGGCACTCGATTCTGGAACTGGTTGGCGAGTTCCCACGACCAGCTGTCAACCATCTTCTCGATGGCACCGCGAAACACACGGCGTGCGCTCACGGTCATGGGTCCCGCGGTACGAGCCCACAGATCGGCCAGACCTCTTTCCAGCGCGTTGCCGGGGACGGGGACGACGGAGAGGGGAATGTCGGTGGGCTCCACCGGCATGAACTCCGACAGCCGCCTGGTACACGCCTTCGCGCCGACGAGGTCACGCGTCCGGCCGAAGATCACCGGATAGTAGTCGTCCCCGTAGGTTCCCCAGGCCAGCCAGTCCGTGGTCAGGTTCAGCTGATCGGCAGTGGCATCCGGATGGATCCCGGCCGAACACAGCGCGAAGTCAAACGCCCTGAGCTTGTGTTCATTCCAGATCCCGGGCACCGGGTCCAGCATCCCGATCCGGCGAGCCCACGCCACGACATGGCGCCGCGAGACATCCAGCCACGGGCTGCGCCTGGTGGCGAACGGCATGTAGAAGTCAGGCAGCCTGGTCTGCCCGACGACCTGGTACGGGATGTGGGTGAAGCTGCTCAGCCGCCGCGGCGCGGTCGAGAGCAGCGAGGAGACGATGCGCGCCCCTGATGTCCCAAGACCCGCCGGGCCATCGAGCACACCGGCCGCGGCCGGGGAGCCGCCCTTCATGTATCGGCTCGACCGCAGGTGCCATTCGTGCCCGCCCGACTGCCAGTCCTGTAGCCCTTTCACATAGGCGAGAACGTCCGCCCTGGCCCGCGGGTGAACGCCCCGCTCCTCGAAGAGCGGGGGTAACTCGGTGAACGTCGTGTGCTCGAACTGATGCAACCGGGACGTCATCAGGTCGTTCACGAGATTGGCGGCGGTCTGGGTGTCGCAGCCGAGGAATCGTTCGACAACCAGCACGCTGTTGCTGAGCTCGCCCTCGTCCTCGACCTCGCGCTGGTAGGAGAACAGGTCGTTACGCAGGTGCACGCTGTCGGCGAACGTGTCCCTGAGTACCCGCAGCGGCCGGGTCGCGGCAATCTCGGCGGGCACCTCGGCACCCGCGGCATGTTCGACCAGATTCGCCGACCAGGGTGCTCCGCCGACCTTGCGTCGCATCTCGATGTATTCGACGGGGTTGGCGATCCTGTCCGCACTGATGTTGGCGAGTTCCCACAGGGATTCATCCAGCAGGTTCGCGGTGCTGTTCGCGAACCGACACCGCCAGTCCGGTGACCTCGCCGGGACGGTACGGGCCCACAGATCGGCAAGGCCGCGTTCCACCGGATTGTCCGGTGTCTCAGTGATCTCCCCGGTCACGGGCATGAAGGCCCGCAACCGGTCGAGATAGTCCCGGGCGCCGGCCGTGTCCCGAGTCCGCTTGTAAAGCTCCAGAAAATGATCGTCGAAATAGAACACCCAGACATACCAGTCGGTCACCAGATCAAGGTCCGGCCCGGTCGCGTCCGGATGGGTGTACGCGCACAGCAGGGCGTAGTCATGCGCGTCGAAATCGTCCGCGGACCAGATCACGGTGCCGTGCTGCGGTACGTCAATCATGTCCATCTCGTAGGCCCATGCCTTACTGTGCCCGCGAGCTCTCGCCAGGTTCGGGTTCAGCCGTGCCGGATAGGGGACATAGAACTCTGGTAGCTCGAACGGCGGCGTTCGCCGAGCGTCCCCGGGATCTCCCACTAGTCGCGGGGCCCGGCGATGTCAACATCCTCCAGGATGCCGAGAGCGTCCGGCACGAGGACCGCCGCCGAATAGTAGGTGCTGACAAGGTAAGAGATGATCGCCTTGTCGCTGATTCCCATGAATCGGACGGACAGGCCCGGTTGGTATTCGTCC
>NZ_CAKJTR010000332.1:0-2537 GCF_917627355.1 Protofrankia sp. Cj3
CACGGACCGCTGGCGGCGATCCGACCCGAACACCGTGACCTCATCGCCTGGGACGGCGTCACCCGCGCCACCGACCATCTCCACCACACCGTCGCCGCGGCCATACGCGGACGGCGATGGCTGGCACATGCCCGGCCCACCCCGGACACCACAGCGCTGGCCATCGGAGTGCTGCACCTGACCCACCCCGCGACCGCCGCGCAACTGGTCACCGGCGGCGCCACCGGACACGCGGGACTCACCACGATCCACCGGCTCATCGACCGGCTCCCCTGCCCGACCGACCTCACCGGCCTGTCCGACCAGGCGCTGAAAGCGGCCTGCGACCGCAACGGCTGGCTCCTGGGAACAGCCGAGGAACACACCCAACGGCGCATCGTCGAACGCCACATCAGCACCGGACTCGACGACACCATCCGCCGACGCCTCGCCGACGGCGACACCACCGCCCTCGCCGGCGCGCTGCTCGCCCACGCGCCCACCGACGCCGACCTCGACCACGCCGTCGGCGGCCTGGACCCCGTCGACCTCGACCAGCAGCAGCGGCTCCAGTTCCTCACGGCTGCATCCGGGGAGGCCCTCCGCCGCTTCGCCGGCCTCACCCTGCGCCCCCACACCAGCCGCGCCGAAGCCATCGCCGGCCGCTTCCCCGAACGGCCGTTGCGCCACCTCCTCACCGTCAGCGCCCCGCAGCTCGTCCCCGACCGATCTGTCGAAGCCCCGACCGCCAGCGTCATCGGCAGCCGCCCGGCACCCGAGCTCGCCCCATGACCAGCCGGCGCCAACCCCAGGCACGCGGGACGACCGCCGACGAAGGAGAAGCTCGTGGATCAGCTGTCGATCGCTGAGATCCAAGCCCTTCCCGCCACCGTGACCCTCATGACGGCCGCCCGTGCCATCGGGATCAGCCGGACCGTCGCCTACGAGCTCGCCCGCCGCGGCGCCTTCCCCTGCCCTGTCCAGCGGATCGGACGCCGCTACCGCGTCCAGACCACCGGTCTGCTCGCCTTCGTCGGCATCGAGTCCGACGGGACAACTCCGACCGCCACACCTCCAGACAGCGACAGCCGGCGCACACCCGCATCCGCTGAACCGCGGCGCCACAGCAGCCAACCCACCGCCGCGGGCATCCGCGCTGATCGCCCCCGCGGCTGACGGCACGGGATCCGCCTGGCCTCGCCCCCAGATGGAGGCCATCTCGTGCGCGCCGAATCGGGTGGGTGTGCCGAAACGCGCCGCTCGCGGCCTACCAGGTAGCGACCCCCATCCACGGGAGGGAATTCGATCATGCCCGGCCCTACCCCGCGACCCGCACCGGCCGATGCCCCACCAGCTTCGCCCTCATCCGACCGCGCCGTGGTGGTCCCCGGCGCACGCAGCGAGCGCGCCATCCACTACGCGACCTGGGGAGCGGTCCTCACCGTAGCCACGATCGCCGCCCTGATCAGCTACCGCCACATGCGAACCGTCGCCCACGCCAACGGCGAGGACGACCTCAACGCCACCGTGATCCCCCTGTCCGTCGACGGACTCATCGTCGCCGCCTCCATGACGATGCTCGCCGACAGCCGCGCCGGTCGTTCCCGCCACTGGTTGTCTTACCTGCTCCTCGCTCTCGGATCAGCAGCCAGCCTCGCGGCCAACGTCATGCACGCCGCCCCCACCCTGCCCGCCCGGATCATCGCCGCTTGGCCGCCCATCGCACTCATCGGTGCATACGACCTGCTCATGCGCCAGATCCGCGCCGCCGGCTGGGCTCACGCCAACAGCATCCACAACACGACCCCACTGGCGCCGTCGACGGCAGCTGGCGCCAGTGACGAAGAGACGGCGCCTCAGGCGGTCATACCGGCTCCAGCCACCAGCGCGGCGCACGGCCGGGAGACACCCACGAAGAAGGAGCGACTTCGGCTCCTGCTGGCCGAACAGATCGACCCCGACGACAACCGGAGTGTCTACGCACTCGCACGAGACCTCGCCCCCCAAATCGGCCTGCACGAAGGCACCGCACGCCGATACCTCACCGCCCTGATCGCCAGCTCATCCGCCAGAACCATGCCACCGGGAAAACCGATGGATTGAGTTCTCGAAATGCGCTGGAAGGGCGTTCTCTAAAAATCTGAAATCACGGCTTCGCAATCCACCGATCAAGGCAAGGCGCTCCGTCACGACGAGCAATTCCTGTTCTTGTTCTTTCGGCGGTGACATGCCCGCAATTTAGCACAACATCCGATTCTTGTCCGTTTCACCCGACGCGGGCACACTAGCGATTTATACCGACGGAGGAAAGTATGCAGGGATCCACCCTGAAACGCTGCTACTGCAAGGACAACGCGACCGGTGCGCTACTGGGCGCCCGTTGTCCCCGGATCAAGAGGAGTGAGCACGGCACGTGGGGCTACGCCGTCCGCTTGGAGACAACGCGGGGCAATGAACAGGTGAAGAGGTTTGGGTTTACCAGCAAGGATGAGGCTGAAACGAAAATTTCGGAGATCAAAAAACTGGTCGAGATCGGAGAGACTTCCGATCTTCAAAAG
>NZ_CAKJTR010000333.1:0-1799 GCF_917627355.1 Protofrankia sp. Cj3
CGACAAGAGCGTGGCTGTCGGCGGTGAACGCGATGCCGTTCGGGCCGACCGCGTCCTGAAGCGTCGCGGTGCGCTGCCACGTCTGGGTGTTCCACAGCCAGATGCCGTCGGGGCCGGCCCCCGCGAGTACGTTCCCGTCCGGGCTGAAAGCCACCGCGTAGACGGCGCCTCCCGTCGCGCTGATGCATCTGATCATCTTCCGGTCGGGCATGGCCCACAGGCAGATCTCACCGTCGTGCTCGGCCGTGGCCAGCATGGCACCACCAGCGCGGAAGGCGAGCCCGTGCACCGTTCCCCCGGGCGGTGCCAGCGTTGTACCGCTGTAGCCGGCCTGCGCTGACAGCAGGCTGCCGCGGGCCTCCGGCAGCCCCGGATCGATGGTGTACGCCTCGATGCTGAGCTGGAGCGCGGTAACCGGGTCACGGGTGCGCAGTTGGTCGGCCTGGGTGATGAGCGCACGGGCAACGGCGAGCTTCTGCTGGCGAAGCGCCTCGTGCCGCTGCCTGCTGGCGTCGATCCACTGATAGGTGGCGATGAGACCGCCGACGGTGACGAGAAGCATGAGCGTGACCAGTACCGCGCCAGCACGCCGACGGCGGTTTCGGCCCTGGCGGCGGCTGGAGGCGAGAAACGCGCGGACGGTCGCGGTGATCTCGTGCGTATCCAGCATGGCCTCGGCGTCGGATGCCCGGGGGAGACTCCACAGGTGGCTCGCGGGCTCTCCTTCCCGCCGCCATTCCTCGGCGGCGGCGCGTGCCTGCGCGGCCTGCCGCAGTCGGTCGGTCGCGGTGGCGACGGCATTGGCGAGGGGCGCCCAGGCGGTGAGAATCTTCTCATGGGCAAGGTCGATGGCCTGCCGGCTGGCCTCGCCGCGGGTATCGTCCGCGTGGATGGTGAGCAGCCGGCGTTCGACGAACGCGTTCAGCTCGGTCCGGACCTGCTCAGGCAGCTCGTCAAGGTAGGCGCGGCAGCGGCTGGCCTGACTGTTCTCATCGACGGTGACCAGCCGCGCCAGACCAGCCAGCACCTCGGCCTCGCCGCGTCCGGTGGCAGTGGTAGCCGCGGCCAGGGCCGCGTCGGCCTGCCGCGCGAGAGCTCCTTGCACACCGCCGAGACGGTCGTACAGGTCGCCGGACAGGGCACCGCCCCGCTTGACCCCCTCAGCCAGTTCAGCCAGGACGAAGGCAAGCAGGGGAAGCGCCTCCCCGCTGCCGGTGTCGGCGACCAGACGTCTGCACAGGTCCTCGTCAACGGTGATGCCGGCCCGGCGCGCCGGCCTGGTGATGACCTGTTGCAGCATCTCCGGTTCCAGCGGTGTGACCCGGAACGGATCCCCGATGGGCAAGCCGATGTCCTTCGCGAGTCCCCTCAGCGGGTCGAGATAGTCCGACCGGATGGTCGCCACGGCGCGTACTGGCCCTCCGGTGGCCTCCAGCAACACCGTCACGAACCGTCGGCATTCGGTGTCGGCGGTACGGGTCAGAAGCTCTTCTGCCTGATCCACAATAATCAGGAGATAACGGGCCGACCCCGCGGCGAGGAGATCGGCAACCAGGCGAGTGATGCCTCCTGGCCGACCGATGGTGTCAGCGACCTCGCTGGCCGTCCAGAGCAGGCCACGCGCGCGACCGGCGGAGGTCAACAGCCAGACCAGTTCCACGCCCGGATCAGTGTTCGGGCTGGCCGCCGGCACCAGCGGCGCCAGCACCAGCCAGTCCGGATCGGCATCCAGCAACGGCGCCAGCCCGGCCCGGACCAGTGACGACTTCCCGCACCCCGAGGGGCCGACAACGGGCAGC
>NZ_CAKJTR010000333.1:2208-2834 GCF_917627355.1 Protofrankia sp. Cj3
AACCCCCCGCCCGCGGAATCAGCCGGCGCGCGTAATCGTTCGGCGAGCCGGCGGCTCTCCGTCGTGCGGCCAAAGAACATCCGCGTCTGCCCCGCGGTGAATGCCGCCAGCCCCGGATACACCACCTGCTCGGCCGACGTGGCGACACCGGCCCCATCCATCCGGCGTAACGCTTCCAGCAGCCGCGCGCGGGCAGTCGTCCCGTCGTCCTCCAGCACGGCTTGTTGGGTGATGGCGCTCGATAGCAGGGGGCTCGACACGGCCGGCTCGGCCAACAGCGGCAGAATCCGCAAACCGGTCGCCAACGCGGCCCCGATCTCCGCCGCGCACCAGACCGACTTACGAAACGCCTGGGTCACGACCGCGAGGAGCGCATCGGCGTGGAACAGTTCGTCGAGCAGCCGCTGCCGCCAGGCATCACCAGTGGCCATCCCGCATTCGGGATCCCCACTGAGGAATATCTCGTGCCCCTCCTGCCGCAGCCAGCCGGCGACCGAGGACGCAACAGTGGAATCTGCGCTGGCATGGCTGATGAACACTTGCGCCACCACTCACCCCCAGCATCACAGGCATCAGCATCATGTCACACAACCCCGACGGCGTAGAGCGCCTGGCAATATAGGGGT
>NZ_CAKJTR010000334.1:0-687 GCF_917627355.1 Protofrankia sp. Cj3
GATCGCGAGTCCGACACTCGCGGCACGGGTGCAGGATGTGTGCCAAGGGCGTCGGCCGTCGGCGCGGCAGGTTCGCCGGCTGGGGTTGGCGGTGGCCCGCTACCTGGTGCGGATGAGCCGGCGGGCGACGCCTTTCGGGTTGTTCGCCGGTGTGGCCTCGGTGCGTTTCGGCGCCGAGCCGGGGCTGTTGTGGACTGGTAATGATCGTCCCTACCCGCGGGCGGACTCGGTGTGGCTGGCCGCGGTCGTCGCCTGGCTGGAGTCCATGAGCCGGGTGCGCGCGTCGTTGACCGTGGTCGCCAACGACCTGGCCGTGGTGCGCGGTGAGCGGCTTGTGGTGCCATGGCGCCCGCATGCACACCCGCCGACGGACGCCTTCCTTCCCGCCGAAGTGTCGGTCCGTCATGGCCGAGCTGTTCAGGTTGCCGTGGCGTCCGCGGCGACACCCGCAGCCTTTGTCAATCTTGTCGATTTGGTGTCGACCACGCTTGGTCTTGCTCGGCCGGGCGTCGAGGGCATGGTTGCCCAGCTGCTGGTGTGCGGGGTGCTCGTGAGTAGCCTGCGACCGCCTGCAACGTGCACGGACGGCCTTGCCCACCTTCTCGATGCGCTGGAGGGCATTGGGGAGTCGTGCCTACCGGCCGCCTCCAACCAGCACGACCACAGCCCCGGTGATCCCCTGATAGG
>NZ_CAKJTR010000334.1:1127-1651 GCF_917627355.1 Protofrankia sp. Cj3
TGGTGTGCGCGGTGGTCGAGCAGCCGCTGGCGGTCGACCTGCGGCTGGGCTGCGAGGCGGTACTACCGGGCATCGTGGCGGCGGAGGCCGCCACGGCGGCCGAAGCATTGCGACGGCTGACTCCGTATCCGGCTGGTCATCCGTCTTGGCAGGACTACCATCGCAGGTTCCTGGACAAGTTCGGCGTGTCGGCGTTGGTCCGGGTCGGTCAGCTGGTTGACCCGGTGGTTGGGCTGGGCTATCCGACGCATTTTGACCTTGTGGAGCCGGTGTCTGCCGGCGGTGTGTCGCCACGGGACGAGTGGCTGCTGCAGCTCGTGCAGCGCGCGGCGCTCAACGGCCAGGAGGAAGTCATCCTGGACGATGCGGCCCTCGACGCTTTGTCTGCACAGACCGCTGGATTCTGGCCGGAGCCACATGCGGAGATGTGCGTCGAGGTGCTGGCGTCGTCGGTGGCGGCCCTGTCCCAGGGCACCTTCACCCTGGTGGTCACGGGTGTTAGCCGTACCGGGGCTGCGATGAGT
>NZ_CAKJTR010000334.1:2065-3059 GCF_917627355.1 Protofrankia sp. Cj3
GGCCGATTCCTGGACCTGCTCCCCGATGCTGACCGGCACAGGATGGTCGGGGTCTTCCGTCGGTTACCGCCGATGGTGCAGGGCGCGGTGGCGGCCCAGTTGTCGTTCCCGCCGGCGCATGCCCGGCTGGAGAACGTCACCCGCACACCGCAGGTCCTGGCGGACTGGGTCTCCCTCGCTGAGCACCGCGACGGCCAGCGCGGCGGGCTGCGGTGGACGGATCTGGCGGTCACGGCGGATGACGAACGGTTCTACCTGGTTTCCCTGTCCCGACGGGTCGTCGTCGAGCCATTGTTGACGCATGCAGCCGCCCGGCAGACCTTCCCGCCGCTTGCGCGGCTGCTGCATGAACTGCCCCGTGTCGGCGCTGGCGCTGTAACCCCGTTCTCGTGGGGCGTGGCAGGCTGTCTGCCGTTCCTGCCGAGGGTTCGTCATGGCCGCACGGTTCTGGCGCCGGCCCGATGGCGTATCGATCCGTCCGATTTTCCGGGCCGGCGGGCGACAGACCAGGAGTGGGCCGACGCGCTCGCGCGGCTACGGGAGCGGTCAGGACTGCCTCGTTGGATGAGTACCGGTCGGGCGGACGTACGGCTACGGCTGGACCTTGACGAGCGGATGGATCGCGATCTGCTGCGTGCCGAACTCGACCGCGAAGGCGCCGGTGTGACCCTGTCCGAGGCGCCAGGCCCGGCTGACTATGGCTGGGCCGACGGCCGGGCCCACGAGATCGTTGTCCCGGTTGCGGCCACTGTAGCCCCGCGTCCCGCGCCGGCCGTCGTGACGACGCCCGGTCCGACGGCTGTGGTCGACGCGGCATCCGGGATCCTGCCGGGGTCGATGGTGCTGTTCGCGAAGCTCTACTGCCATCCGGACGTCGTCGACACGATCCTCACGCGCCATCTGTCCGCGCTGCTCAACGTGTGGGAGAGCCCACCGCGATGGTGGTTCATCCGGTACCGCGACCCCGCCCCGCACCTACGCCTCCGGCTCCACC
>NZ_CAKJTR010000335.1:0-832 GCF_917627355.1 Protofrankia sp. Cj3
CTCACCGCCGAATGATCGACCGAAGACCCGGCCATACCAATCGGCTGGTTCAGCGTCGCGCGGCTGCCGGGTGAGCGCCCACCGTTCTCAGTCGTCGGCATTCCTGCGGCGCCAGGCCGGCAGCAATCGCCAGAGTCGACCGCCGAGGATGAACGCCACGGCGAAGCCGGCGTAGACCAACGGGGTCCACGCTCCCCCGAGTGTGCTGTACCTGCCGTCGACAAAGGTGTACGTGGTCTCCTGGTTCAGATACGTGAACCCGTGCCAGTGGAATGTGCCGCTGACGTGTGGATCGACCGCGCGAATGCCGTCACCAAAGGCAGTCTGCCCGACCGCCACCAGCTTGGTCATCAAGAGGACCGCGAGGAGCATGCAGGCGGCTCCGGTCCTCCACTCAGGCCGGGGCTGCCACTCCCCGTATTCGGCGGCCAGGTAGCCCGCCGCGAGCCGGCGCAGGTTGCCCAGGCGCCGCAGCGCTTCGGCAGTGCCGACATCGTCCGCGGCGGCGCGCAGGTTGGTACGCACCTCTCGGCGCTGAGTGATCCGCGATTTCCTCGGCAGATCGGTCAGATAGGTGTCGAGCGTCCACACCGCGCGTTCAATACGCAACCGGTCGGCCCAGGTCAGGCCACGAGTCATGTCAGACCTCCTCGGAAGGTGGGGCAGGCTGCGCAGGGATCGGCCGGGACAGCACCGGGTTGACCACGTCGGCGAGCGACAGCCAGTGGGCGGTCCCCTGTGCCAGCGCCGCGTAGCCCGCCTCGGTGGGTCGGTAGTACTTGCGGGCAGGCCCTGAGCGAGAGGTGACCAGCCGGCTGGTCACCCGGCCTTC
>NZ_CAKJTR010000335.1:1273-1740 GCF_917627355.1 Protofrankia sp. Cj3
ACGCTCCAGCCGGGTCAGTGCCGGGTAGACGGTGCCGTCCGAGATGTCGGACAGGCCGGTCTCGCGAAGACGTTGCACCAACTGGTACCCATACGACTCGCGTTCGGCGAGCAGGCACAGCAGCAGCAGCGACAGCACACCTTTGAGGAGTTGCGGGTCGTGGGCGGTAGGCACGCAAGTAAATCTAGCAAGCTACCTTGCAATGTCAAGTAGTGGGCTAAAAAAATAAGCGGCGGGCACGAGCTCTCCTCGTTGCCATGGCCGCCTGTCGCCGCGAACCGCGGAGCCTTCGGGTACGTCCTCGCTACTCCATGAGGGTGATACGCACAGCATTCAACGCGTCACGGCCCACCTCGATCACCGCGTAGGAATGGCCAGGCATGATCAATAGGATTGTCCCAGGCGGCTGGCCGTTCATCTCGGAAAGATCCAAAGCGGTGCCGAAGATTGCCAGGCCGACGGCCGCA
>NZ_CAKJTR010000335.1:1889-2750 GCF_917627355.1 Protofrankia sp. Cj3
CCGACGATCGTGGCCGGATCGGACGACGCCTGCGCGAACCCCGGCAGGCCGACCCGAGTGCCGGGCCGCAGGCTGGTGGCCATCTCCGGGGTGAACAGGTTCGCCGTGTACATCCATCCGTGGTATGTCCTGACCTTGAGTTCAGGAAGATCCTTCTCATAGGCGGTTGTGCGATGGATACCGTTATGACCCCGCACCACCAAGGCAAGAAGATCGTTAGGCGTCAACAGCGCCCGGCCAGAACCGCTCTCCACAAACCGCTCCACCGCCTCGAGCAGCTCGGCCGCCCGCACGGCACCGACCCGCCGCAATAGTTCACTGACAGTGGACATCCCGCTGCTGGACCACCCCCAGGGGGAACTCGCGCCGGTGGCGGGGCGGGACGCATTCGTGGCTCCGGTGGCGCTGGTCTTCCGGCCACCGCCTGGGCTGCCGACAACCGGCGCGGAATCCGGCGGATCCGAAGAATCATGGCGAAGCGTCACAAACGTCGAGCCGGGCTCTGGCCAGTCCTCGACCATCAGGTCAATCTCAGTCGACGGGTCGACAACGGCGACGGTCACCGCCGCCGAATCCACGTTCAGCACGGTGGAGGCGTCCCGGCCGGTGCCCGGCGGGAACTGCACGACAGTCATGTCAGCGTAGGTCTCCGGCAGCGTGTTCGAGACCGTCAGCGGATGGTCGGACGCGGCTTGTAGCCAGTGGGTGACAGCATCCTCCGACATGGAGGGCAAGATCGCGTACACGGGTTCCTGGACGACTGGTAGATGATGGAGCATTTCAGAGAAGGTTGTATCGGCGCCCCACCGCAAAGCCATCGAAGACTGCCCCGCCACCAAACCACCCATAGGTATCCCAGCC
>NZ_CAKJTR010000336.1:0-1259 GCF_917627355.1 Protofrankia sp. Cj3
GATAACAACGTCCGGTACGGGAGCACATCACCCGAACGCCGGCCACAGAGTCAACCGGCGGCCGGCGGCAACCGGGCACGACAGGTCTGCCGCGCCCGGCAGGCAGGCTCGCGGCGACCACTACGGTTGAGAAGGAGCAGGACCGGTGGTCATCATCGCCGGTGCCGGTGCCGGCGGAGTCCGTACAGCCGTTCCAGCGGTGCTCCGCGGCCCGGTCGGCCGGTGAGACGTACGGGAGCTCACACGGCGGTGTGGCGTCCGGACGTGCGTCCATACTCGGTGGGATGCGACGTCACCCGGTCCGTTCGGCTGGGAGTGGATGATAGGCGGCAGAGCGCCGTATCCGGGGAGGCAAGTCGTGCCCAACGATGCTGATCGTTTCGAGGTGCCGCTGTACAGCGTCGCCGAGGCTGGCCGGTACCTGCGAGTGCCGACCTCGACCTTTACGACCTGGGCATACGGATATGCGCGACGGCGACCCGGACGATCCCCGGTTCGCGGTGAGCCGATCGTCACCGCACGTCCTGCGACGGAGCACGGCGAGGCTGTGGTTCCGTTTATCGGTCTTGCCGAGGGCCTGGTGCTCGCAGCGATCCGGCGATCCGGCGTGCCGCTTCAACGCATCCGGCCCGCCCTCACCCGCCTGTCCGAGGATCTCGGGATCGCGCACGTCCTAGCGTCCAAGGCCCTTTACACCGACGGCGCCGAGGTACTCTACGACTTCGCTGAGAGCCAGGGCGACACACCTGAAGCGCGAGGTGCATGGGAGCTGGTCGCCGTGCGTAAAGGCCAGCGGGTGTTCGGGGATATCGTCGAGGCATACCTGCAGCGCGTCGACTTTGCACCGGACGGCTATGCCCAGCTCATTCGTCTACCCGAATACCAGCATGCCGACGTCGTGGTCGACCCCCGCCGCGGGTTCGGTCAGCCGATTTTCTCCCATGGCGGAGCCCGGCTCGAAGACGTTCTGGGCCGCTTCCACGCCGGCGAGCAGCTCGCGGAGGTCGCTGAAGAGTTCGGTGTCCCCCCGGACGAACTGGAAGACGCCGTACGCATCGCCAGCAAACCCGCCGCCTAGTGACAGCACATTCCGAGGGGCTTCCCCACGTCTTCGTCGACCGCAGCCTCGGTCGTATCGCCGTCCCTCGGCTGCTGCGACAAGCCGGTATCGAGTTGACGACGCTCGCCGAACACTACGGTATCCCGCACGACGAGAAGGTCGAGGACATCACCTGGCTCACCGATACCGCTCGGCTTGG
>NZ_CAKJTR010000336.1:1743-2588 GCF_917627355.1 Protofrankia sp. Cj3
CTGGGTAGCGTTTATGAAAGACGAAAGGATCAGACGCAGACCCGCCGAGAAGGCAGCCGTCATAAAACACGCCGCTCGCTGCTTCTACATCACGCGGCAGAACCTGTCCGGTCCGGAAATGGCTCAACGATTCATCGACAATCTCGACGCGATCGTCACCGCGTGCACCAAGGCGGGACCATTCATCTATGCCGTTCACGCCAACCAGATCAAAGAAATGGATCTCGGCTAGCGAAATTCAACCTGTTGCCCGCAGCGATTTGACGAGTTTTGTGTAACCGTCTTCTTCGAAGAGATTCACCCAGTGCCATTTCTGCAGGCGATCCGGCAACTCGCAGTGTTCGAGCTGTACGGGAATCAGGAAGATCGACCCTTCGGGCTGCTCGTCGGCGACGTCCAGCGCGTGTTTAATTTCCTTCTGGACATACCCCCTCTTATCCGTGGACGTCGAGGACAGACAGACGAGAACAACACGACTGGTACGAATGGCTCGACGAATCTCCAGATCCCAGTCCTGACCGGGCAGCAGGGCCTCGGTGTCGAGCCAAACCTCGAATCCGTCACCGCGCAGCCGCTTGTAAAGATCCCGGACTCGGGGTTTGTCCTGGGACGCATGACAGAGAAAGATCTTTGACGACCCGGCCGCCGTCGTGGCCAGCGTGTCCCCAGCGGCCTCGCCGGCGAGATTGAGATAACGAACAGCAAGTCGCTGGAACACGGCGTTGCCGGGGAAACGACGCCCGGCTGTGCGCAGCAGCCGTCGGTAGGGCGCGTCCACGACCGTCCCGGCGTCGAGCTCGAAGAAGATCTGAGTCCACCACTGCTCCGGGTTGCCCCCCTGGAGG
>NZ_CAKJTR010000337.1:0-747 GCF_917627355.1 Protofrankia sp. Cj3
GGTGAGGCCGTTGCTGGCACCGTCCTGGTTGACGGCACTGCCCCGGATCACGGCGAGTATCTGATGGCCGAGGCGCTGGGCCTCCGACAGCCGCTCCAACAGGACGACTCCCACGCCCTCGGCCCAGGCGGTGCCGTCGGCGGCGGCGGCGAACGGCTTGCACCGGCCGTCGGGGGCCAGCCCACGCTGCCGGCTGAACTCGGTGAACATGCCCGGGGCGGCCATCACCGCGACCCCGCCGGCCAGGGCCAGGCCGCATTCGCCGTTGCGGAGTGCCTGGCTGGCGAGGTGGATGGCCACCAGCGAGGAGGAGCAGGCGGTGTCGACGGTGACGGCCGGTCCTTCCAGCCCCAGGGTGTAGGCGATCCGGCCCGAGGCGACACTGGTGGTGCTGCCGGTCAGGAGGTAGCCCTCGAGGCCCTCGGACGCCTCGTGCAGGCGAGGACCGTATTCCTGCTGCATCGCGCCGATGAACACCCCGGTCCGGCTGCCTGTGAGGGAGGCCGGGTCGATAGCCGCCCGCTCGAGGACCTCCCAGGACGTCTCGAGCAGCAGCCGTTGCTGGGGATCCATCGCCGCCGCCTCGCGGGGGCTGATGCCGAAGAAGGCAGCGTCGAACTGGTCGGCGTCGTAGAGGAATCCACCCTCGCGCGCGTATGACGTGCCCGGCCTGCCTGGTTCGGGGTCATAGATCCTGGCAAGGTCCCAGCCGCGATTGGTGGGGAGCCCCCCGATCGCGTCGGCGCC
>NZ_CAKJTR010000337.1:1177-2524 GCF_917627355.1 Protofrankia sp. Cj3
CCGCGCCGGAGTGCCGCGTGCCTGTCGCGATGGCCGCCAGGTGGTGCGCAACGGCGTGGGGCGTGGGGTGGTCGAAGGTGAGGGTCGCTGGCAGTCGCAGGCCGGTCGCGGCGGACAGCCGGTCGCGGAACTCCACCGCGCCGAGCGAATCGAGCCCGAGGTCCTTGAACGTCCATGTCGCGTCGACAGCGCCTGGCAGGACGTGTCCCAGGACGACGGCGACGCATCCGCGCACGATGTCGACCAGCGCGGCCTGTCGTTCGCCCGCGGACAGCCTGGCCAGGCGTTGTCCCAGCGAGGATGAACTGTCCGCCGCGTCGCCGCGATGCTCCGCGCCACTGTCCTGCGCTGGTTTCGGGCCGGCGTGCGTCGCTGGCTCCGAACGAGGCTGCGCAATCCTCCCCGGCGCCCGCGGGGGTTCGGCAGCCGACGTGTCGATCCAGAACCGCTCGCGCTGGAAAGGATACGTAGGAAGCCTTGTCCGCCGGGCATCCGGCCTGAATGCGGCCGGCCAGTTCACCCAGCCGCCATGGGTGTGGATCTCGGCGAGTGACGTGAGGAACCGCCGCATCCCACCGTCGTCACGGCGCAGGGTGCCAACGGCGATGGCACTGCCCAGGCCGCCGGTGCCGTCGCCGCCAGCATGGCCGCCGCCAGCATGGTCAGCCCTGTCGAGGGTCTGGCGGATTCCCACCGTAAGGACCGGGTGGGGGCTGGTTTCGACAAACATCCGGTGCCCGTCGGCGAGCGCGTCGCGGATCGCCTGGTCGAGCTGGACCGGCTGGCGGAGGTTGCGGTACCAGTAGTCGGCGGTAAGCGTGGCGGTGTCGAGCAGGCCGCCGGTGACGGTGGAGTAGAACGCGATGTCCGACGTGTGGGCGGTGATCCCGGACAGGGCGTGCAGCAGCTGTTCCCGGATGCTTTCGACCTGCGCGGAGTGGGACGCGTAGCTGACGGGGATGGCGCGGGCATCGATGCCGTCGGCCCGGTATCCGGTGAGTAGTTCGTTCAGCGCGCCCGGGTCGCCGGAGACGACGGTGGACGCGGGCCCGTTGACGGCGGCGATGCTCAGCCGGTCCGCCCAGTGGGTGAGCCGGGAGCGCACGTCGGTGGCGGGCAGGGGAATGGAGGCCATGCCACCAGAGCCACCGGAGCCGCCGAGTTCGGCCAGGGCCCGGCTCCGTAGCGCCACGATTGTGGCGGCGGTCTCCAGCGACAGCGCGCCCGCAATGTGAGCGGCGGCGATCTCACCCTGGGAATGGCCGATGACCGCGTCCGGGTGGACCCCGAAGGAACTCCAGAGCCGGGCGAGGGAGACCATCACCGCGAACAGCACGGGCTGGACGC